>JAUWHS010000054.1 GCA_030605785.1 bacterium | reverse complement strand
TTCGCGACCAAAAGATAACAAAGCAAAGAAGTATGATTTCCAAATTCAAAAACAACATGTTTTCCGTCCTGCAAATGAGCTATTAAATCATCGATTACAGGTTTTCCGGTTCTCTCTTTTTGTAAAAATGGAAAACGCTCAAGACGTTTTAACTTACGATAAAGCGCGCCAACCGATTCAGCGTGCGCGCCAATTTCTTCAGCGAATTCTTTTATAGTTCCATCTTGTTCCAACAAAACTTTTAACCAGTTTTTTCTATATTTATTGTAAATTAAATACGCCGCTTCAAGAGCGGTTGAATGTAAATTAAGTTCGTTTTGCAAAGTTAAAACATCTTCAATATTTATATCTTGCAAACTTAATACAACTTCAACATCCGGACTCTTGCCTCGCTTTCTCGTCGACTCAGGATCTAAAGAAAAAATCACAACCTTATCCGGAAATAAAGTTTTCAAACCTTTTACAAAATTTTGTCCCTCACCCTCTTTTCTTGCTTGAAGACCATATTCTGAATGCATATCAAAAATTAAATTAACCGCTTTATCACTTTTAACTAAACCGGCCAAAATTAAACGTGTTATAAAAGTTTTACCGGTTCCGGTTTTACCAAAAATTCCATTACTTCTTTCAATAAAAGAATCCAAATTGAGACACACCGGAGTTTTCATATCAATTGGAACACCAATATTAAAATATTTTGTACTTTTTTTATCATCACCAAAAATTAAAGAAACATCTTTTGAGCTCGCTTCAAAAACATCCGCGAAATGAGAAGGTATTGTTTTTACCGGCATGTGATTATTTTTTTCATCCAACATCAACATCGGACGCAATTTTACTTGCGCGAAAATATCTCTTTTCTTCAGAATTGAAGTTAAAAGTTTCTCTTCCTTTTCAGGAGGAAACAAAAGAATATCAGGATTTGTAACCATTAATTCAATATCTGTTATTAAAGAAAAATATGTATGCTTTTGACCAATAACAGTTACAAATTTTCCGGTTTTGATTTCTTCTAATGGATACTCAAAATTAAGTCGCATTACAAGGCCTTCGACTAAAGACCCCGAAACAATATGCCCTACTTTTTTACTACTCATCCCTTTCTCCTAAGAATTTTTATAGATTATAAATGTTTTTATAAAAAATTATAATCAATTCTTTATTCTAGTATTCTTGAATAACGATGGAAATTTTGGCCCATTATTCAAAAATTCTTGAATAATGGTTTTTTTAATTACTAAGATGATTTTATAGAAAGGGAGAGAAGTGATCTTTAAAAACCGCGCTCAAGCGGGAAAAATGCTAGCTGAAAAACTCTTAAAATATAAAGATGATCCAACAGCAATAATTTTAGCGTTGCCCCGCGGCGGAATTGAAATTGGATATGAAGTTGCAAAAGATTTAAATTTACCATTAGATATAATTGTTTCACGCAAAATCCCAGATCCAGTAAATTCAGAACTGGCGATCGGCGCGATAACGCCGGATGGACAAATTATTTTAGATAAAATAATAATAAAACGATATAAAATTCCACAAAGTTTTATTGATTTACAAATTAAAAAAGAGCAAGAAGAAGCACAAAGACGTTTAGAATTGTATCGAAAAAATAAAGATCAATTAAATTTAAAAAACAAAATAGCGATCTTAGTTGATGATGGAATCGCCACAGGTTATACAATGAAAGCCGCAATAAAATCTGCAAAGAAATTGGGCGCTCAAAAAATTGTTGTCGCAATTCCCGTTATGCCTAAAGAAGATATAGGTAAAATCAAAAAAGATGTTGATGAATTAATTTGCTTGCACAAAGCTGAAACTTTTTTAGGCGTTGGTGCTTTTTATCAAAACTTTCCACAGTTAACAGATGAAGAAGTTGTATCAACCCTACAAAGATGACACAACATTTATTTTAAATTTTGACTTAAATTTTGAATATATTTATCTAAATCCTTTTTTAATTCTGTGAAAATTTTACGCGTATTTTCATCATCTGAATTTTTGGTGTCTTGAAGTCCATGTTTTTCCAAAAACCAAGAAATGCAACTTAACTCATGAAGAATTTTTATTTTATCGTAACTACAATCATCCAACATCCCATCTCCTCTTTTTATTTATTTTCTAAGATCTTAATATAACCTTTGTCACGCATCATCTCAACTTCTGTTTTAAATTCCGCGCAAAGGTTTTTCATTCTATCTAAAATTTGTTTTCCTTTATTTTTCGACGCAAGATTAACCTGCATGTTTGAAACAAGAAGAGGAATTAATTCTATTTCTTTTGGTCCCCTTTTATCAATTTTCACATTAAATAAAAATGTCCAATCATTTCTTAAATCGGGATAAACAACATAATCATCAACAAAATCTCCAGCGCTATACAGAATAATTTTACCTTTATAAATCTCTATTCCTTGAAAAATATGCGCGCTATGACCATGAATAATATCTACCCCACAATCAATAATTTTGTGCGCAAAATCTATAAAACTTTGTGTTGGTCGAATAATTTTATTTGGACCCCAATGAATTGAAACAATAACAATGTCAACTTTATTTTTAAATCGCTCAACATCATGTTTTATTTTTTCAATATCCCCAACTTTTACATAATTAGTTCCGGGTTTTTCTTGTCCGGCTAACCAATCAGGTTCATTATCCACATAACCCAAAATTCCAATTTTTATTCCATCCTTTTCAATAATAACCGGTCTTCTTGCCGCTTCAATATTTTTTCCCGCGCCAACATGCGCAATATTATTTTCATCCAAAATTTTTATCGTTTCAAATAAACCATCATCGGAAAAATCTAAAATATGATTATTAGCTAGACACACAAGATCAATATTTCCAATTTTTAAAACTTCAACTTTATCCGGATCCGCTTTAAAGTTAAAAACCTTTGAAATTTTTTTCTGGCTTTTTGTCAAAGTTGTTTCAAGATTGATGACATTTAAATCATTTTTTTGCAATAATGGCAAAACATTTCCCCATGGATACTTGTAATTTGTTTTAGAAATTTTTTCATTAACCAAACGTCCCAACATGGTATCCCCACCAAAACCAATGATAATCACGTTATTTTCCTCCTTTGTTTGGTTACAAGAAGTCAAAAAAAAGAAAACTACAAAAAAGAACGCAACTCTCTTCACAAGAAACTCCTTTAAATCAAAAAAGAACAACCAGAAGCAATGGTAAACAATTAAAAAAAGTTAGGCAAGATCAAAAATAAGCAGTTATGATAATTTGCCTCCCTATAAACAATAAAACTCATTCAAATAGAAAAGTTTAAAATAAAAAAACGATATTAAAACTATTTTTAGTGTAAAAGCAAAGTAAAACATTGCGATATCAATTTAATCTGCTATTCTCTAGGAAGTTGATAGTTTAGTATAAAGAAGTTTTAATGCTTATTTTGAAATTCATTTGGGGTATTAGTTAGTAGATTATTCATCTATTCTGTATTTATTTCCATTGAAGATTAGTTAGTATTAAATTTCTTTGTAGAGTTGTGATTTGTTTGTCACAGCTTTTTTGTTTATATAACGTTAGAGGAAAAGATGAAAATCTACGTTGGTAACTTAGCGCACAGCGCTTCAGAAGATGAGTTAAAAGAAGAATTTGCAGCTTATGGTGATGTTGTTTCAGTCAACATTATCAAAGATAAATTCACAGGAGACCCAAGAGGTTTCGGATTCGTAGAAATGGCTTCAAAAGAAGAAGGCCAAAAAGCAATTGATGAATTAAACGGAAAAGAATTCCAAGGAAGAGCTCTCAATGTAAACGAAGCTCGTCCTCGTGAAAATCGTCCAAGAACCGGTGGCGGTGGCTTCGGTGGAAACCGTAGCGGCGGCAGTGGTGGTGGATATAACCGTGGCGGCAATGGTGGTGGCGGCTACGGCAGAAGATAAATCTTCTCCATAAAAGAATTAAAAGGCGCGGTTTTTTAAACCGCGCCTTTTTTATTTGGAATAATCTTTGTAAATTTTCTTCGAATAAATTTGACCAGCCCCATAGGGGCGAAGGTGATTAGCCTCGGGTGAGGCACTTTGCGCCGTAACCCGTGGGTATACAAATTACCCAAGAAATTTAGCCCCATTTCATGGGGCGACGGAATTTAAAAATTTATTGAAACAAAAAAACTCTGTTATATTTTATTTTATGTTTATCTAATAATTTTCTAAATTCATCCTCAAAAAAATTTACCTTGTGATGGGTTTCCTGATTTTCAATATAATTTTGTACGACAACAAATCCCATACAACCCTCTTAATTTTTGTTATTATATAAATAATTCCACCGCCCCATAAAATGGGGCTGAATTTATGTCGTATTTATTACCACGGGTTACGGTGCAAAGCACCTAACCCGAGGCTAATCACCTTCGTCCCTCGTCCCGCTATACAGCGGGATCGGGACTTGTTAAACAATTTAAAAACTCAACAAACAAATAAATCATTTTTTTAATTAAAATTAATTTCCTTATTCGCATTAATGTAAAATTACATTTGTAAAAACAAAATCACTTTCATGGGAAACAGAAATATCTACAGAAATTACAGGTAATTTATCCTGAATTTTTTCTTCAAAAGAAAGCCAATCAATTTTTAATGTTGGAACATCCCAAGTTGTTTTCGTAAATTCGACCAACTTACAAGCAAACATAAAAGAAAATTCATGTTCTGTTTTATTTGATTTAACTAAAAAAGAACTAAAAGCTTTAAAGAAAGATTCTTTTACAGAAAAACAAATAGCCATGCGTTGCAAAATTAAATTTTTATCAGAAAAACAATAATTTAATTCTTGTTCAGAAAAAACTTTTAATAAACGATCTTTTGTAAAATTTGGCCAATCTTCAAATCGATCGACTTTTACGATATCACAACCTAAACCAAGAATCATTTTTTTATCCTTGAGCCGTCTCAACTTTTTTATCTAAAGAACGATACATAATCGCTTCTTGAATATGAGACTTATCAATTGATTCACTTCCATCAAGATCCGCGATTGTTCTGGAAATTTTTAAAACTTTATGATATCCACGCATACTTAAACCTAAACGATCAAAAGCTTTTTTTATTGTCTCTCTCGCGTCTCCGGAAAGATTACAATATTTTTCAACATCAGTTGAAGTCATATTAGCATTACTTAAATTTTGATTCTTAAATCTTTTTTGTTGAACATCAACAGCTTTTTGAACTTTCTCAAACATACTTTTTGAACTTTTTGCTTCAACTTTCTTGTCATCAATTTCATCATAATTAATTGATGAAACCGAAACATGAAGATCAATTCTATCAAGAAGAGGTCCGGAAAGTTTACCTAAATAACTAGAAATCATTTTAGAAGTGCAACTACATCTTTTCTTTTTATCACCAAAATATCCGCAAGGACATGGGTTTAACGCGGCAACTAATAAAAATGAGGCTGGATAGTTTACAGAAAAATTCGCGCGCGAAATCAAAACTTGTTTACTTTCAAGAGGTTGACGTAAAACTTCTAAGGTTGATCGTTTAAATTCTGTTAATTCATCTAAAAACAGAACTCCGTTATGCGCTAAACTAATTTCACCCGGTCTTGGGTTTGTGCCACCACCAACTAAACCGGCTTGCGAAATTGTATGATGCGGCGCGCGAAAAGAACGATGCAAAACTAATGAATCATTTTCAAGCAATCCCGCAATTGAATAAATTTTTGTTGTTTCAATAACTTCTTCAAAACTTTTTGAAGGTAAAATTGTCGCTAAACGCTTCGCCAACATTGTTTTACCGGAACCGGGAGGCCCAATGAAAAGAATATTATGTTTTCCCGCAGCCGCGATTTGTAAAGCGCGTTTTGCCTGCAATTGTCCTTTAACCTGATTAAAATCTAAAGGATGATTTTTTATTCTTAATTGAAACAAATCAAAAGTAGACGGAGTTGGATTAATGTTAATTTCGCCACGTA
>JAUWHS010000065.1 GCA_030605785.1 bacterium | reverse complement strand
TTTTTTTGAACAAAATAAAAAACGGCAATAATAAATAAATTTATGGTTATTTTACTTATCAAAAACCTCTGCTAACGATTGCCAACCAAGTACATTAGCAATGCGCCTTTTTTGGTTTTCATGCCCACCATAAATTAAAAAACTATCTTTAGAATCTGTTTTAGACAACTTATTCCAATATGATAAACCGTCAAAAAAGCTCGTGTTTATAGTTTTTCCCGCTTTAATCTCAAGAGGAACAAGCTTATCTACTTTTTCGATAATACAATCAATTTCATGGCCATGCTTATCACGCCAAAAATAAATTCGTGGACGCCTACCTTTATTAAATTCCTCTTTTTTTAATTCAGATATAACAAATGATTCAAACAATCCACCTTTTAAATAGTACTTTAATAATTCTTTTTCACTTGTTATCCCAAGCAATGAACATGCAAGACCTGTATCATAAAAATATAATTTAGGAGATTTTATAACTCGCTTACTAAAATTTTTGTGGTGTGGGCGAAGCAAAAAAATAACATAACTTGCCTGCAAAATGGAAAGCCAAGAATCTGCGGTACTCACACTAATACCACAATCATTTGCCAATGAAGAAACATTAAGTAATTGACCTATTCGACCCGCGCATAATTCAAGAAAATGTTGGAAAAGAGATAAATCAGCTACATTTTTTATTTGCCTTACATCTCTTTCAACGTATGTTTGAATGTAATTATGATACCAGGTTACGGGTGAATAATTTCTCGCCAAAACTCTTGGATAAAATCCTTTAAACATTGCTTCAATATAATTATGGGAAAGAATCGATTCTTTTTTCAGTTCACCGATAGAAAAAGGAAGCAACGTTAAAATCGCAACTCTACCGGCAAGCGATTGTGATATTTTTTCGCTAAGTAATAAATTTTGCGAGCCCGTTAAAATAAAAAACCCGGGTTTTTCATGCTCATCCACATGTACCTGAATATATGATAGTAAATCCGGAACATTTTGAACCTCATCTAAAATAACACCTTTTTCTTTGGAATATGTTTCTAAAAATTCATGCGCGTCTTTTTCAGCAAACTTTCTTGCCGCAATATTTTCTAAATTAACATATTCATAGTTCTTAAAAGCCATTTTAGCTAATGTCGTTTTCCCTGATTGCCGAGGGCCAGATATTAAAATAACGGGAAACTGCTTTGCTAATTTTTTTAGTTCTATGGCCAATTTTCTCTTTATTATCATAATAACACCTATTATTAAATGAAAAATTTATTCATTTCACGCAATACAGAACAATATACAAGATTTTGGACAAATTAGTAAGTCGACTTATAGATTTGTCCAAAATCTTCTGTTTTTAGCCTGGTCAGGAAATTTTTTACTATTTTTTAATTGAATAAGGAAATTAAAAAATCCCCGACATTTTTTTGCCGGGGATTATCAACTCTTTGGTAACTAATTATCTATGCAATGGACAATATGGCAATAAAGCGATTGATCTAGCAATTTTTATTTGTTTAGACATATGTCTTTGATGATAATAACAATTACCTGAAACTCTGGAAGGTAAAATTTTAAAACGCTCTGTTAAAAAACCTTTTAACAAGTTAACGTTTTTATAATCCAAATCATTTTCTAACTCAGCATTAGCGCAAAAACGGCAATGCTTCTTTGCGGAAAAAGATTGCTTTCTAACTTTCTTTTTTAAAAGTCTAGAACTAATTTTTAGTTTAAATTTCTTTGACATGTTTTAGATTCCTTTAACTTTGAGCAATTTCATCTTCTTCAGATTTAACTTCAGGTTCGGTTGTTTTTTCCTCTACAACTTCAACCTTTTCAACAACCTCTTCTGTTTTAGGTTCTTGCGAAGTTTTATCTTCTTTGGATTCTTTTTCCGTATCTTTTGATTCAGACAAAAATCCTTCCATCTTATTCTCTTTTAAAAACGCATCTAAATTTCCGGCTCTTTGTCCTTCAATTGCGTCCGGACGAGCGTAATCAAAAGAAGTTTCTTTTCCTAAGGAAACATCAACATGACGCATAACAACTTCGTTAAGCTTAATTTTAAATAGATGTTGTGTTTCTTTGAAAAAAGAATCCAAATTGCTTTTTGGAATCTCATAACGAGCCAAGATATAAATTCCATAATCATTTTTTTGAACAGGATAAGCAAGACGACACTTGCCCCATCTGTCAAAAGAATTTACAGAACCTTTTGCGTCAGTAGCAAGCTTTTCAATACTTGTTTCTATTTTTGAAAGCTCATCTGCTGTTGCTTCTGAACGAATCAGCATCAATGTTTCATAACGAATCATAAATCTGGTTCTCCCACTAAATAAAAGTTAAACAATAATACAGTAAAACCTAAAGGGAGATAACGGTTAAAACCGTTAACGGAACCCTAAAAATGATTAATCCGCTCAACTTAATGAACGGATCAATCAAATAGATAAGATTATAATATCAGAAAAGGAATCTTAATCAAGGATTTTAGCCTAAATTAAGACATCATTTGATATCTATGAGTAACTTTACCAATAATTCTAAAGCTGTCTTTACCTCTAACCAAAGCAACCGGCGCTTTTTTATGGTTAACAGACTCTAAAACAACAAAGTCATCCATATAATTAATTTGTACAATTTCTTTTGTTGGATTTTGCTCGTCACCGTATTCAACAGCAACAATATCACCTGACCTGGTCCAAAGACCCGGACAAACGATTAAATAATCACCACTTACAAATTTAGGAGCTAATGAATTATCTTTAATAGAAAGACAGAACATTGCTTCATTATCCTTGTCCCCATCCTCAACAAACACAGGTACAAACTTATCTTTGTAACCGGTTGAAGCCTGTAAAACTTGGTTGTTGTAAGCAGATGGTTGACTTGGAATTTGTCCCACAACAGGAACAACTCGAATATTTAAATTTACATCTGTTGAATTAATATCTTGACCAACAAATTGTAATTGATGAGAAACTTCATCTGTACGTTTTTTACTGAAAGAAAAAATGTCTGTTGGTTCTAACTCAAACGCAAGAGCAAGTTTTGCTAAAGCATCTTCGTTCCAACGTCTTGTTCCATTTTTTATATGAGTTAAATAACTTTCTGACATCCCGGTTTTTTCAGCTAAAACCTTGGTTGTCCAACGTCTTTCACGTAAAAGTTCTCTAACCCTTAAAGCGGTTTGTTTCATAATAACCTCCAAATACTGTAACTATGTCAAAAAATAACTTACGAAAATCTCGCAAAATCTGTAATCTCCACTCTCGCAACAATCTCACATCTCCATTTGAAATGTTTTTCATTAACAACTCTCAATTGTCAATGATTGTCGGTATTTAAACAGCATTTTTCAATAGCTGTAACATAAAGTTAAACAAAAGCCTTTTTCCCGTCAAACGCCTTTGGCCAAAAAAGCCTGTTTTTAAAGCAAAATTTTAAATTTAATGTAAATTAAAATCATTGTTTTTATTAAAAAATTAACAATTTGATCAATTTTAGGTACAAAAGCAATAAAAAATGTAATCTTTTTCAACCTCTCGTACCGTTTGAAATCAATTTCAGATAGTGTAGAATCATACGTAAGATAAAGGCAAAAGTGTTATTTTAGAAACTATTTTAAAAAACGGAGTGTTATTATGAAAAAATTAAAAAATACAATTTTAAAAGTTTTATTTTTATCTATTTTTCTTTCTGTAAACGTTCCAAGTTTGTTTGGAATGCAACAATTTTCAAGCTGGTTTGGAAAGCAAGACAATAAAAGAGATTTTATTTCAGAATTACCCTCTGAACTTTCTCTAATGATTTTTGAATATCTCGATTCTGCAGATTTGGGAAAGGCAGCATGCGTTTCTAAAAATTGGAATTGTCTTGCAAGCGATTGGCAAGTTTGGAAACACAAAGTAGAAGATAATTTACCGGATGATTTTTCTAATATTTTACCAAACCAACAAAATGGCCATGCTTACGATGCAGCAAATTGGAAAAATGTATATTTAAAAGATGATTGGCAAAAACTAAATGATAAAATAACTCAAATTAAACAAAAATTAGAGCAAAATACCGCAACACAATCTGATTTAGATAATTTAGACTATCTTCGTAACGCAAAGATCATGTTTATTGCAATTGCTTACACAAATAAAAATAAAGATATTAATTGGAATGATTTTAATTGGAATCAATTTTCACAAGATTCTCTTTTTGCTTACGCTTTAAAAGTTTTGAAGTCAAATGAAGATAAGTTTGCAAAAATAAGAAATAAATTGTTAAACAATTTAGACTGCAATAATAAGCCAAACATTAATTTGAGTAATCTTACGAATGCTGAGCTAGCGGGATTATTTCCATTAATATTAATTAAAAATGAAAATACAAACCTTATAAAGCTCAACATCAACTACAGCAAACTTACATCTTTGCCGGAATCAATTGGAGACTTAACAAACCTTATAAAACTCAACCTCAACGAGAACCAACTTAAATCTTTGCCGAAATCAATTGGTAATTTAACAAACCTTATACGGCTCTCCCTCATAAGCAACCAGCTTACATCTTTGCCTGAATCGATTGGAGACTTAACAAACCTTATACGGCTCTACCTCATAAGCAACCAACTTAAATCTTTGCCTGAATCGATTGGTAACCTAAAAAAGCTTGTAGGGCTCCGCCTCGAAAGCAACCAACTTGAATCTTTGCCTGAATCGATTGGTAACCTAAAAAAGCTTGTAGGGCTCTGCCTCGAAAGCAACCGACTTACATCCTTGCCTGAATCAATTGGTAATTTAACAAACCTTATAGAACTCAACCTCTGCGCCAACCAACTTAAATATTTGCCTGAATCAATTGGTAATTTAACAAACCTTATAGAACTCAACCTCAGCGCCAACCAATTTAAATATTTGCCTGAATCAATTGGTAATTTAATAAACCTTCGTAGGCTCTATCTCTACGGATATATCTACGGACACAGAAAAGCTGTAAAAATAACAAAAAAAAACGCTCTTGAAGATATACGAAACTTAACAATATCTGGAAATTACGAACTTGTTGATCCATCTGAACTGACAACAGAAATAATGGAAAATGACAATTCAATGCAAATTGATGAAGATAGATATTGGTTTTGCCAAATACTGTAAAACCTTTATAAAAACAGGGACAAATATTATGAAAATATTAAAACAAACAATTTTAAAAATTTTATTCTTATCTGTTTTTCTTTCTGCAAACGTTCCAAGCTTGTTTGGAATGTTTGGCAATGAAATGGAAATTGATGAACAAGGAATAGATTTCACTCAAGTTCTTCCAGGTGAACTTTCTCTTATAATTTTCGAAAATCTAGATTTTACAGACTTAGGAAAAGCTGAGTGTGTTTCTAAAAATTGGAATTGTTTTGCAAACGATTGGCAAGTTTGGCAACACAAAGTAGAAGATAATTTACCGGATAACTTTTCTCAAATTCCTGGTTACGATGCAGCACATTGGAAAAATATAAATTTTAAAGATGATTGGCAAAAACTAAATAATAAAATCTCTCAAATTAAAGAAAAATTAGAGTCAAATGCCGTAACACAATCTGATTCAGATAATTTAGACTATCTTCGCAATGCAAAAGCCATGTTTGCGGCTATTGCTTACGTAAATCAAAATCAAAATATTGATTGGAATCAATTTTCACAAGATTCTCTTTTTACATACGCATTGAAAGTTTTGAAGTCAGATGAAAATGAGTTTGTAAAGATAAGAAATCAATTATTTAATGACAATTTAGATTACGATAAAAAGTCATATATTAATTTATCGAGCAACGGTCTCACAAATGCTAAATTAGCAGTGTTATTTCCATTAATATTAATTAAAAATGAAAATACAAACCTTATAAGGCTCAACATCAGCTACAGCAAACTTACATCTTTGCCTAAATCAATTTGTAAATTAGCAAGCCTTCAAGATCTCGATCTCGACTCCAACCAACTTACATATTTGCCTGAGTCAATTGGGAAGTTAGCAAACCTTGAATGGCTCTGCCTACCCAACAACCAACTTGAAAAGTTGCCCGCATCAATTGGTAATTTAGCAAGCCTTCAAGATCTCAATCTCAACTCCAACCAACTCACATCTTTGCCTGAATCAATTGGGAAATTAACAAGGCTTACAGAACTATCCCTCAACAACAACCAACTCACATCTTTGCCTGAATCAATTGGGAAATTAACAAGACTTTGGAAGCTCTACATCAACAACAACCAACTCACATCTTTGCCCGAATCAATTGGTAATTTAACAAGACTTTGGACTCTCAATCTCGAAAGCAACAACGGAAAAGTAAAAATACCAAACTCTCTTTTCTCCCCTCTCCTAGATATAACGGGAGAACACGAATATGTTAATCCGGAAGAGCTCAAATCTGAAGAAAATGAAAATTCAATGCAAATTGATGAAGATAGATATTGGTTTTGCCAAATACTGTAAAAACTTTATAAAAACAGGGACAAATATTATGAAAATATTAAAACAAACAATTTTTAAAATTTTATTTTTATCTATTTTTCTTTCCACAAACGTTCCAAGCTTGTTTGGGATGAAAAATGTTGGTAAAAATGGGACGGAAATTGTTGAACAAAATGGAATAGATTTTACTCAAGTTCTTCCAAGTGAACTTAGGTTGAAAATTCTGTCTTATCTGTCTTCAGGTAAAACAAGTTTGAAAAGCGCATTAGATATTTTAGAGGAATATTCTACTATAAATAAAAGCTGGAGAAGCCTAATTTTAGATGAGATTTTTCAACAAAAATTTTTCCTAGAAGTTTTAAGACAGTCAGACCCGCAAAATTTTTTATCCCAGGTACATAATCTTATAATCAAAAAGAAAAAACCGGCCTGCATAAATTCAAAAGCTTTTTTCTTTGTAGCAACTCAGGCGGCTTTAAATAACGTTGTTAAAGATTGGACTTGTAAAAGCGCATTAAATTTATTAACGTCTGTAGTTGAAAATATCAACAAGATAGAGAATGAAGAATTTAAATATAAAATTTTGCAATTAGCAACTGAGACAGCCAAAGAAAAAGTTGAAAGTAATATTTCCTGGTTTTGTGAGGCAACACTAAACTTATTTGTGGCTTTAGTTGAAAAAGAATATGCGCCAGCCTATGAGGCAGCGACTGAGGCGGCAAAAAAAGCTAACGTTAAAAGTAACGGGTTTGTTATTTGTCGAATAGCATCTGATTTAAAAAAAACGTTGCAAAAAATCAAGACAATTACCTAAGGCTTAAATATCAAAATGGCTATAGCCATTTTGATATTTAAAAGCTATTTTGCTATTTCAATTTGTTGTTTATGGAAAAACCGGTAATGTATCACCGACAAACTCGGTGATACATTACCGGTTTAATTCTTTATCCAAGCCTTTGATACCTATAAATAATTTTTCCAATCACCCTAAAATGATCTTTACCTTTAATCAAAGCAACCGGCGGTTGTTTATGATTAACTGATTCTAAAACAATAAAATCATCCATATATGTAACTTGCATGATATTTCTTATGTGATTGTCATTACCATATTCAACAGCGGCAATATCACCGGACTTTGCCCATTCTTGTGGAGAAATAATTAAATAATCACCCTTAATAAAATTTGGCGCCATTAAATTATTACCAACATAATAACAAAATAAAGAATCATCTAAACTATTAAAAACAGGTACAAAAATATCTTTGTAACCGGTTGTAGTTTGCGCAATTTGATTATTATAAGGAGAAGGTTCTGATGGAATTTCACCTACAACAGGAACAATTCTAAGTTGTAAATCAATTTCAACATCCTGTGAAACAGCAACCGATTTTTCAACATCATCCGTTCTACTTTTTTTATGCGCGAACATATCAATTGGATGCGCGTTAAAAGCATCGGCTAATTTTCTTAACGCGTCTTCGTTCCAGCGTCTTGTTCCATTTTTTATATGAGTTAAATAACTTTCTGATAACCCTGTTTTTTCAGCTAAAACTTTTGTTGTCCAACCACGTTCACGCAATAATTCTTTTACTCTTAATGCTGTTGATGTTGGCATTTTCTATCCCCTTTTAATACATAAAAAATTTCAATAATGACACCTGATAATAATGCCATCGCCATGAATTATGTCAAATAGAAAACATAGCAAGAAAATATACCTTACGTTATAATGTTTTGGATATTTTTATCTTAAAAAATATGGAATTCAAAATGCCTACAAAAATTAAAAAACTAGCCTATCCAAAAAATAGTTTTGAAAAAAAAGCATGGAAGGAAAATTTATTTATTTGCGGAATTGATGAAGTTGGCCGAGGATGTTTGGCCGGTCCGTTATTAGTAAGCAGCGCGATTTTACCAATTAACGCAAAACATAAACTTTTAAAAGATTCTAAAGTTTTAAATGAAAGAGAACGCGAACAGGTTTATAGTTGGTTAATAAAAAGATGTTTTTACTCAACCGTAATAGTTAGTAATCAACAAATTGATAAATTGAACATTTATCAGGCAACTATTATCGCGATGCAAAAAGTTTTTGCGCAAATACTTCACATTATTCCATTTAATTCCAATCAAATTAAATATCTTTTAATTGACTCGATACCGGTTAAATTGGATTCAATTTATAAAACTGAAAATCCAAACTTAGAAGTTTTTAGCATGAATTACGGAGAAAGTATATCACCATCGATTGCCGCGGCTTCAATTATCGCAAAAGTTACAAGAGACCGGTTAATGCAAAAAATAAATCCTATTTTCCCCGCGTTTAATCTCGCAAAACATAAAGGATATGGAACAGCTTTGCACAAAGAAGCGATAAAAAATCATGGTACATCTATAATTCACAGAAAAACATTTGTAACAAAAATACAAAACGATTTAATCGAAGGAAATAAAAAGGAAAATAATGACCGGCAGCAAAATTTGTTCTGATTTTTTTGCTGAAGTTATTGAGAGTAGTCTTGATAATTTTTTAGCTCAATGTTGGCAATGGGATTTTTTTCCTGAATTCGGTTCTTTAATTCAAGCAAAAAGCGAAGATAAAATAATTTTAGGTTGCGTAACACAAATTCAAACCGGTTCGATGGATCCCATGCGATATCCATTTGCGTACCAAAAAACAGAAGAAGAATTAATTAAAGAACAACCTCAAATTTTTGAATTTTTAAAAACAACTTTTAAGGTTCAAGTTCTTGGTTCCTTCCAAGAAGAAAAAATATTTTACACAATTCCACCAAAGCCATGTAAAATTCATAGTTTTATAAAAAAAGCAGATAAAAAAATAGCCACATTGTTTTTTAACAAACCTGATTTTTTATACATCTTATTTGGCTTTTCAAATCAGATAACAAATTTAGATGAATTATTAATCGCAATTCTGCAAAATCTAAAAACCAAAAATGAATTAACTACTATAAAGCTTGATAGCTTTTGCCAAACATTTTCGATTTTAACGGGAAATGATTATAGAAGAATGAAGCTATTTTTGCGCAGAATTGAGAATCTGTAAATTTTTTATATGATACCCTTTTATTACAAGTCCAATTTAAACTTAATAAACAGGAGCAAAATGATTGGTTTTATAAAAAATAAATTCAAAAAAGTCTATGATCAATTTACAACAAAAGCGACTTCGATTTTTTCAGAAAATAAATTAGATGAAGCTTTTATAAAAGAACTTTATTCTCTTTTAATTTCTGCCGATACAGGTGTTAAAACAACAAACAAAATAATTGAGAAATTAAAAACCGATATAAAAAATCAAAAAATAAATAATCTACAAGAAACAAAGGATGAACTTGAAAAACTTTTAATAGATCATCTTAATAAACATCAAACGGAACAAGAATTAAAACCCAAGGTTCTACTTATAGTTGGAGTAAATGGAAGTGGAAAAACAACCTTTATTGCAAAATTCGCAAATTTATTAAAAAACAAAAAAGTTTTACTTGTTGCCGGTGATACTTTTAGGGCAGCGGCAACAGAACAATTACAAAATTGGGCGCAAAAAATAGACCTTGAAGTTTTTATCGGCAAACAAAATCAAGATCCGGCATCGGTTATTTTTGATGCTTGTCAAAAATTTGAATCTGAAAACTTTGATCACATAATTATAGATACAGCAGGAAGATTACAATCTAAAACACATTTGATGAAAGAACTCGAAAAAATTATAAAAATTATAACAAAACGACTACCAAACAAAGAAATAAAAACTTGGTTAACTATTGACGCAATGCTGGGTCAAAATTCTTTTTCTCAAGCTGAAATTTTTAATGAGGCAACTAATCTTAACGGACTAGTATTAACAAAACTTGATGGCACAGGTAAAGGTGGTATCGTTTTTTCAATAACCGAAAAACTTCAACTTCCTATTTTATATGTTACATTTGGAGAAAGCATTGGAGATATATCACCTTTTGATGTCAAAGAATATGTGAAAGGATTGTTCGAATAACAAATTATAAAAAGGAGAAAAAATCATGAATAAAAAACTTCTTGTTCTCACAATTAGCGTCTTTGCTATTAATAACAATTTCGCGAGAATCGGATCAATTGGGTTACAAAAAGTTCGCAGCTCTGTTGTTGACGCTCTAAAAAATAGTGAAAAATTAGATAAAAATTCTTTTAAAAAATATATTGAACAAACAAAAGAAAACAAAGAAAATGACCCAAAAAACCAGCTTGCGGACATTATAAAAGTTGCTCATGGATCAACTGTAAAAGGTCTACCAACATATACCTCAAAAGTAGAAAAAGAAGCTAACGATCAAATAGAATTCTCACAAAACTTAATTGAAAATTTTATTAAATGGGCAAATCAATTTGAATTAGTTGAATTAATGGAAAAAGAACAAACCAGACAAAATACTATTAATTCATTTGGTGAATTTTTTTATAAATTAAGTGAAAGCTACGAAAACCCAAGAACTATATTCATTAACTTCGCAAGTGACTTAATAGAAGAACAAAAAAACATTGATGAACAAATATTAATCTTAGATAACTTAAAAGACAGAGTTGAAGTAAAAAGTAATAATAAAATCTCTGAAAAATTAAATTCTACAATTTCAAAATTAAATGATTTAAGAGACAATCTTTATAAATTAATTGAAAAAGTTAACAATTTAATTGGAAATTCATTTAATCTTCTTCTCGCGACTCTTTATCTTTCCAACCAGGAACAGGGGAACGAGTGCTCAGAAAGCAGCTGTGAGATTGAAACTAAAGGAATTGAAGTTCGCGGTGAAGAAGAAACAGAAGAGCCTGAATTTGTCTTCAATCCCTCTGAAATAAAACCGCGCAATATTCCTGAAATGAGTGAAAACGATTTAACATTCCAACCATTTAACATTTAAAGATCTTTACAACAAAAACAATGTTAAAAACAATAAAAGAAAAACTTCTATCCTGCAAAAGGTATCATGAATCAAATGCTGAACAAGACGCATGGTATCTTTTGCAAAAATTAACCGGAAAAACCAAATCTAAATTATTAATTCAAAAAACAATTAACTTAACAACATCACAAAAAACAACATTAGCAAAATGGCTAAAACTAATAATAAAAGACGATAAACCGATTCAATATATTTTAGGAACTGTTCCATTTTGCAATCTTACGATAAAGGTTGAAGAACCAATTTTAATACCAAGACCCGAAACAGAATATTTATGTGACTTATTAATTAAAAGACTAGAAAAAGTTAAAAATGAAAAAATAAAAATTTTAGATCTTTGTTCGGGGAGCGGTTGCATTGGACTTTCAATCGCAAAAGAATTTAAAAACTTTCACGTTACCTGTACGGATATAAATCCAAAAGCAATTAAATTGATTAAAAAAAACACAGAGTTTAATAATATAAAAAATGTAACAATAATAAAATCTGATCTCTATGAAAAACTTTCCATGCGAAAGTTTGATCTAATAATAAGTAATCCTCCCTATATTAGGGAAAAAGAATGGCAAAATTTAGATAAAAACATAGTTTTATGGGAAGATAAAAAGGCTCTTGTCGCCAATAAACAAGGATTGGAAATAATCGAAAAAATCATTAAAAAAGCTCCCATTTTTTTAGAAAAAAGCGATTTATTAATTAAACACGAAATACCTCAATTAATATTGGAAATTGGAGAAAAACAAGGAAATAATACTTTAAAAATCATTCAAACTGAAAATTGCTTTAAAGGGCAAATTTTCAAAGATTTACAGCAAAAAAACCGCTGGATCGAAGTTTTTTACAAATAATTAAAAATTTCAGATTTCATGGCTTTTGACTTTTCTATCGATTTCTAATAGATTCTTAAGTAATCAAACTTAAAAGAAAAAACAACATCTTCTTTGTATCTCAGGAACAATAAAAAACTTGCTTGTTACAATATAAAAATGGTATAAGTGCTTGGTTATTAGAATTGAAAATTAAAAATAAAGGTAAAAAAGTTTATGAAAAATATTTTTAAATTAACAAATATTACTAACATTTTTTTAACATTATTCATCACTGTAAATTTAATTTCAATGTCAGGAACATTTACGAAAAATGAGCCTAATTATTGGCGAGACAATCAAAAAATAGATCTTATTGAAGATGCCAAAACAAAAATTCAACAAAAACTTGAAACTGAAAAAGACATTCACATGATTAAATGTTCTTATGAGCTGAAAGGGAACAAACTACAATCAACACAAACAAAAGTTTTCCACACAAGTTACAGAAAAGATCCATCTTATGACTGTGAAGAATTTCCATTAACTTCAAATGACAAAAATCTTAAAAACGCTAGAGTTGAATTTATATTTAACAAATGCACAGATGATAAAATTATAATTCAAAAAATCAAACATAAAAAAAATCAAACGATCGCTTTTAACACTAAGCCTCAAAAAGCAACTCCGGAACATGCATAATTTCTAATTACTTTAAATAAAAAATGGTAGTAATGAATGAAAAAAAATAACAACGTTTTATTAGATAAAGAAACTAATATAATACCCGCATACGAATGTTCAGTATGCGGGTATCTTTATGATATTGAATCCGCGCAAAAAACCAAAGAAGGCAAAGTAATAAAATTTACGGATCTTCCCGATGATTTTACTTGTCCAAATTGTGGAGTTAAAAAAGAAATTTTCAGAGAAGTAGAATCAAGTAGAACACCTGACAAAATTAAGCAATAAAAAGAAGTATTAATCTCGTTTCATAATTAATTTTTAAAAAATTTCAGGAGCAAATAAATGGAAGAACAAAAAAAGAAATCTTTTTCTTTTTGGGGCATTTTAAAAACATTATTTCTCGTCATAATAATTTTGCAAATTTTACCAATGTTTTTTACAAACATAAAAAAAACAATTGAAGAGGCAATTTCGCCAAAACCTAAAATCGGACATCTTACAATAAATGGTTTTATTGGTGATTCAACTTTTTTCGTAAAAAAAATCCGATCCTTCGCGAAAAACTCAGATATCAAAGGTTTGTTCATTAAAATAAACTCCCCTGGCGGTGTACCCGGCAGCAGTCAGGCAATTTTTAATGAATTAAAAAAATACAAAGAAAAAAAGCCTATTGTAATTTTGATTGAAAATGTTTGCGCATCAGCTGCATACTACATTGCTGTAGCAGGCAGTACTATAATATCGCAACCATCATCCTTGGTTGGTAGCATCGGAGGTTTTGTACAATTACCAAATATAAAAGGATTAATGGAAGATTGGAAAATAAAATTTAATTTTGTTCAATCCGGAAAATATAAAACTGCAGGTAATCCATTTCAAGATATGACAGCGGAAGAAAAAGAATATTTTCAAACAATCTCAGATAGCATTTATGACCAATTTATAAATGACGTTTCCTCCTGTAGAAATGTTGATAAAGCCTCATTTAAAAAATGGGCCGACGGAAAAGTCTTTACCGGAAACGAGGCGTTAAAATTAAAACTTATAGACAAAATTGGTTCTTTAAGTGAAGCAATAGAGGAAATAAAAAAATTAACCGGAATAAAAGAAGACGAAGAAATCAGATTCATTAAAGCAAAGCGCGCTACAGGTCTTTTAAAATATCTGCGAGGGCAAGAAGATGACAATGATGAAGATGGTGGCTTTTCAACTTTGTTAGTAAATTTCTTCAGTAATGTTTTTGATAAAGTTCTTGAAAAACAAAAAATAAAATCTGAAACGCTTCAAGTCGGATAACAAACTTATTAATAATTTTTTTCTTCAGACTTTTTATTTTGAAGACCTAATAATTCAAGCTTTCGATACAAAGTACTACGACTAATTCCTAAAATTTTTGCCGCGACAAAGTAATTATGCTTAGTTTCATCAAGAACAACACTAATCAAAGAGCTTTCAACTTCTTGCATAATTAAAGGATGAATATTTCCTTTTTGATTTGTTCCAATTGCTAAAACCATCTGTTTTACATTTTTTTTCAAAATATCATGCAAGGATGACACTAATTCTCCCTAAAAAAGTTAATTGCTAACAAAGTGATTTAAATAAAATAGATCCAATGAACAAAAGGATGATCCTTTTTTAATTGCAAAATCAATGTTAAATAAAAACTCATAATAATTTGCCAATTTTTCCAGGCTAAATTGTTTATAATCTCTTTTCATAAAATTGTATGGCAACCTAAAACTAGATCGTTTAGCTTTTACAAAATCCTTTTGCTCCAAAAATTTAACAACATAATACGCTCTAAAAATTTGATCCGACCAAAAAGAAATCCAAAACATATCTGAATAACAGGAACCAATATCTTGCCATAAATCAAAAAAAAACTTTTCTTTTTTTGCGAAAAAAGCGTCTGACAGAGTGTACAAAGACGGTTGCGATCCTAAAACAGAAGATAAATAATTACTAAATTCATCCGCGTAACGAATGTTAATAAGCTCAAAATATTTCATTAACATGCAGGCGACATCCAAAGAATAAGTAGAATTTAAAAATATCTTATCGCCAATTACTTTAAGTTTTTGTTTATTTGTTTTTACTTCAAATAAATCTAATAATTCAATAAATATTGATTTATCAACATTGTTTTCAATTTCAATTATCTCAATATTTTTAGAAATAGATTTTATTTCTCTTTTTTCATCTTTAGGTAAGAAAAAAGAAATAAAGTGAGGGCCTTTATACGTAGACAAAAATTTTAAAAGCTCCACTTTGTTTTTTGAACTAAAAACCTGAGCAATATCTCCTAACCAATAAAAATTACTTTGACCCAAAAAGCTTTGTGTCAGTGAAGAATAAAAATAAGCTTTGTCCTTAGAATTTAAATTTATTTTTTTTAATTCAGCAGGAAATTTAGATTTTGCTTTTAATAACTCAAACAAATTACTAAAAAACAAAAGTGGTGATTCATCACCGACAAAACAGGTGATTCTTTTATTAAATTTAAATGATGTTGTATTTAAATTATCTATAAATTCTTTAAACTTCATTAATCTTTTTGTTTAGAAAATATGGCCTAAAATATTGTTCAATTTTTATCGCTATTCTTTTTGCTAATTTTTCATAGCTATAACTATAAAAATTAGAGTTTAAAATCTGATCTTCCGGTTTATATACAACAATTGGAACCTTAAACTCTTTTGTTTTTAACAATTTATTATTTTTATCAAAAAGATAACACAAAACTTCAAGCCTGAAATTAAAACCGTAAGACAAAATATCAGGTGAAATAATTTTACCAAATCTTTCTAATTTTTTAACCTCACTTTTTAAAATAAAATCGGGATTGATTTTATCACTTAAATTAAACCCAACTCTATTAAGGTGATTATAAAGTTCTTCATAAATAACAGGCGCGATGTTTTCGAATACCAAAATATTTTTCGGCATTTCAATAGAAACAGAAGTATTATTTAAAGCAACTAAAGATTTATTTCTAACTGAAGATTCATGCACACATGAAGAAAAAGATAGAATAAAAAAAAATAAAAAAAATTTTATCTTGCGGCGCAACATTATTTAACTTTAATAAACTATTAAACAGGTTTTTCCGGTAAACGACTTCCAATACTAAAAAATGGAGTCTTGTGATTTTGTTTTTTATTTTGACCGGATCGATATGATTCTTTTTCAATTTTGATAGATTTTTCATCAATAATCTTACTTAAAGTATTACTTGCGCTTTTTAAAAAATTAAATATAAAATCTACACCATTAATTGCCAATTTTTTCAGACCTTCAAATTCAGACCAATCAAGAGGCTCTTTTTCTGATGTACCCTGAATTTCTATAATTTTACCTGACTCCGTTAAAATAAAATTGAAATCCGCGTCAGCCCTGCTATCCTCATCGAATGACAAATCTAAATAAAGCTGTCCATCCACTCTACCAACCGAAATTGCGACTAAAGAATCTCTAATAATATTATTTCGCAAAATACCGGCATCCAACCAACGCGCTTCCGCTAATTTTAACGCCATGCTTGCCGCGGTTACACAGGCAACACGCGTGCCACCGTCTGCCTGCAAAACATCACAATCAATAATAATTGTTCTTTCACCAAAATTAGATAGATCAACAACCGTTCTTAAACATCTTCCAATCAAGCGAGAAATTTCCACCCCACGCGCGTTTTTTTGATTCTGATTTGAATCTCTGACGGTTCTCTTTTGAGTCGCGCTAGGAAGCATAGCGTATTCCGCTGTTAACCAACCTGTTCCGCTTCCGCGCAAAAAGAAAGGTACCTTATTTTGTAATGTTACTGAAACCAAGACCTTGGTATTACCGATCTCAAATAAAATTGATGCGTCAGCATAACCTAAAGCATCGTATTTAAAATTTATAGGGCGAACCTGATTTAAAGTTCGCCCATCAATTCTTTTTAATTCCATCGTTTATTATTTTTTAGATTTCGTTGCCAATTCAGAAGCAAACAGTCTTATTTTTCCTGAGTATTTATCATAATCCAAAACCTTAACTTTCAATGGATCACCTGCTTTATATTTTTCAGTTAAAGTTCTTTGTAAATCTCTGTCAATGGCAGAAATATGAATTAATCCTGATTTACCGGGAACAAGATCAACAAAAATTCCAAAATCAGCAAAACCGGCGATTGTTCCATCCCAAACAGAACCAACTTCAATATCACCAATTAATGTTTTAATCCATTTTTCAGCTTCTTTAGAGGATTCAGAAGTTTTTGAATAAACATTAACTGTTCCATTATCTTCAATATCAATTTGAGCGCCCGTCTTAGCGATAATTTCTTTTATTGTTTTTCCACCCGGTCCAATAATCGCGCCTATTTTATCAGTTGGAACGCTGAAAGATGAAACTTTTGGCGCAAGACTTGAGACTTCTTTTTTGGGAGCGGATAATGTTTTTTTCATTTCATTTAATATGTGAACTCTTGCTTCTCTCGCTTGCTCTAAAGCATTAGATAAAATATCTTTTGTTAATCCTGACTTAGCTTTAACGTCCATTTGAATTGCCATAATACCTTTATCAGTACCGGCAACTTTAAAATCCATTAAACCTAAGCCGTCTTCAATTCCTAAAATATCTGTGAGTACATGAAATTTCCCGGAAGAATCTTTCATTAAACCCATTGCGATTCCACCAACCATATCTTTAATTGGAACACCCGCGTCCATTAAAGATAAAGTTGTTGAACAAACAGTTGCCATGGAAGAAGAACCGTTAGATTCCAAAACATCGCAAACTGATCTTTCTGTATAAGGAAAATCTTTTTGTGAAGGTAAAACATTTTTAAAAGAAGTTTGCGCTAAGTTTCCATGACCAACTTCACGTCTACTAACCCCACGCATAGGACGAACTTCACCGGTCGCAAATGGAGGAAAATTATAATGAATCATAAAAGACTGATCCTTTGTGTCTCCAATTAAAGGTTCAATTGTTTGAGAATCTTGAGCCGTACCAAGTGTTAAACTTGATAAAACTTGAGTTTCTCCTCGTTGAAAAACAGCAGAACCATGAACACAAGGTAAAACACCAACCGCGCTAGAAATTGGTCTTACTTCATTTAATTTTCTTAAATCTAAGCGAGCATTCTTTTTGGAAATCAAATCCGGAATAATATCTTTTAATTCAGAATCAAAAAGAAATAATACAACAGGATAAGTTACTTTACCATTCTTGAGATCTTCGGATAAAAACTCATATAAACCATTTCTAAGAGCTTCAAGTCTCTCATTTCTTTCTTTTTTATCAACTACAAATAAAGGCTCAACTAATTCGTGTTTTAAATACTCTTTTACTTTGTTTTCCCAATGAGACCAATCAACTTGAGTTTTTAATTCAAGTTTTTCAACACCCATTTCTTTAACAATCTCAAGTTGCCAATTAATTTGTTTTTGAATTTCATCATCAGCTTTTAATAATAATTCTACAAATTCTTTTTCAGATAAATTATCACCATAACCTTCTGCCATGCAAATGCCATCTTTAGTTCCGGCAATGATAATACTGGAACTGGATTTTAAAACAGAGTCATGATCAACATTAACTTTCCATTCACCATCAACGTTTGTAAATTTAACAGCGCCAATGGGACCAAAAAAAGGAATAGATGAAAGAGATAAGGAAAGAGATGAAGCCAAAAGCGATAGAATATCTAAAGAAGCTTTTCCATCAGCTGAAAAAACAGTTGTTAAAAGTTGAACTTCATTAAAAAAATATTTGGGAAACAATGGTCTTATTGGACGATCAATTAATCTTGAGGTTAAAATTTCACGTTCACTCAAACGTCCTTCTCTTTTTATAAAGCCCCCGGGAAATTTTCCGGCAGCAGACGTTCGTTCTCTGTATTCAACCGTTAACGGCAAAAAACCCATAAATTCTTTTGCCTCTTTTGACATAACAACGGTAGACAAGATAACATTATCTCCACTTTTTAGCCAAACAGAACCATCTGCCTGTCTAGCATATTTTCCTAATTCTATTTCTATACCCAATTCAGAAGATTTAAAAATTTTAGACATGAATAACCCCGTTTTGAATTATGCAACCAAAGTTGCGAATAAAAATTAAAATATAATTATTTTGCATCGACAAGTTTCGGTGTTTTTTCAAATGCAAGCTTTTGTACTTTTACAAAACTTTCATTGTCATTTTTTTTTAGATAATTCAAAAAGGTTCTTCTTTTCCCAACCATTTTAAGTAAACCTCTTCTAGAATGGTTATCTTTTGGAAACAATTTTAAGTGCCCGTTAACTTGCTTAATTCTTTCACTTAAAATACCAATTTGAACTTCGCTCGAACCTGTGTCACTCCCGGACTTAGCATATTTTCCTATGATCTTACTTTTGATCTCGTTATTCAACATAAAATAAAACTCCAGTTGATACTATCAACATAAAAACAACTTAACTTTTTAACATGGTAGGCACGAGCGGAATCGAACCGCTGACCCTTGCTACGTCAAAGCAATGCTCTACCCCTGAGCTACGCGCCTTCCTACTTTTTTATCATCCTGTTTATCCACCAAAACGATTTTCGCAAAGATGGAAACTTGTTTAAGAATGATTTTTTTAATTTCAATCTAAAGAAATATTATCCAATCCAATTTCCAATTCTTCTTCTTTTCGAGCTTGTTGTTCCAAATCAGAAATATCTTCACCCAAATATTTAGCTTTAAAAGAAGGAATACCGGTTCCGGCAGGTATAAGTTTACCAATTACAACATTTTCTTTCAATCCATATAAATTATCAACTTCACCTCTTATTGAAGCCTCAGTTAATACTCTTGTTGTTTCTTGGAAAGACGCGGCTGAAATAAAACTTTCCGTACCCAAAGAAGCTTTTGTTATACCCATTAAAAGGGGTTTCGCTGTTGCGATTTTTTTACCCTCTTTCATGAGCAAATTATTAACGAATTGTAATTGAAGTTTATCAACCCGATCACCAACAACAAAACTTGTATCACCTGAATCCGTAATGAGAACTTTTCTAAGCATTTGTTTAACAATCATTTCAAGGTGTTTGTCATTAATATCAACACCCTGAAGTTGATAAATTTCCTGAACTTCATTCACAAGAGCTTCTTGAGCTTCATCCGGACCTAAAATTCTTAAAATATCGTGTAAATTGGAAGTACCGGAAGTTAAAAGATCACCCGCTTTTACTTCTTCTCCATCTTCAATATTTAAATTCTTACTTCTGGGAATACTATATTCAAATGTTTCACCATCATCAGTTGTAACAGTAATTCTTCGTTGACCTCTATGCAAACCACCAAATTTAACAACACCATCAGCTTCACTAATAACAGCAATATCTTTTGGTATTCTAGCTTCAAACAATTCAGCGACTCTAGGCAAACCTCCCGTAATATCCTTTGTTCTATTTATTTCTTTTGGAAGTCTTGCTAAAACATCACCCGGTAAAATCTCCGCGTTATCTTCGACCGCGATAACCGCGCCGGTTGGAAGATAATAACGTCCTTCTTCATTTCCTTGTTTGTCTTCTACAACAAGACAAGGTTGACGTTTTTCATCTTTCTTTTCTAATATTATTTTTTTAGATTGTTTAGTTGCCTCATCATATTGAACTCGGTAAGTAACATTTTCTACCAAATCAACATATTGTATCCTACCTGCTTTTTCAGTTAAAATTACTTGTAAGATACCCCATTCTGCAAGCTTATCACCTTTCTTTACCGTCGCGCCATCTTCAACAAGTAATTTCGTACCATATAGTAATTTATATTCTTCTAATTCTCTTCCATCATCAGCGACAATAGCTATTCGACCTTTTCGGTTTATAGCAATCCATTCGCCATCTCTATTCTGAACAATATGAACACCTTTGAATTTTATTTTTCCGTCAAAGTGAGATTTATGAAAGTTTTGTTCAATCAAACCACTGGCGGTACCACCAATATGGAACGTCCTCATCGTGAGCTGCGTTCCAGGTTCACCAATAGATTGCGCCGCGATAATTCCAACCGCTACACCAAGCTCTACCAATCTACTTGCAGATAAATCCATGCCATAACATTTTGCGCACACACCACGCCTTGCACGACATGTTAGAGAAGAACGAACAGCAACTCGTGTAACAGCAGAGTCTCTAACTTTTTCAACAACATTATCTGTTACCATTTCACCTTGCGCCGCAATCAATTTTCCAGTCAAGGGATCTTTAACATCTTCAGCTAAAATTCTACCAAGAATTCTGTCTGCGACCGCTAGAATAATCTCTCCGGATTCTTTAAGATCTTTTAATGTAATATAACCTAAAGTATTACAATCCTGCTGCGTAACAACAACATCTTGAGCCACATCAACAAGTCTTCTTGTTAAATAACCGGAGTCAGCGGTTTTCAATGCCGTATCAGCCAAACCCTTTCTAGCCCCGTGAGTAGAAACAAAATACTCAAAAACATTTAAACCATCTTTAAAGTTCGCAAGAACCGGAGTTTCAAGGATTTCACCTGACGGTTTTGCCATCAATCCTCTCATGGCGCCTAACTGTCTTATTTGCTGTCTAGATCCACGAGCTCCGGAATCTAACATCATAAATACAGGATTAAAGGGTTTATTTTCTTTATCTTTATTTAATCCGGCAGATATATCCTGAGTTTCTAATTCTGAAATCATATCATTCGCAACTTCTTCCGTTGCTCTAGCCCAAATCTGAATAACATTATTGTAACGCTCACCATTTGTGATCGCGCCATCCCTATAAAGACCTTCAATCCTAGCAACACTTTCTTTTGCTTTTTTTACTACTTCTTTTTTAGAATCCGGAATAATTAAATCTTCCATAGACAAAGAAATTCCCGCATATGTTGCATTGGAAAATCCCAAAGATTTAATTTTATCTAGGGATTCAACCGTTTTTTCCATTCCAAAAGTTTTATATACTCTAGCAATTAATTTTGATAAATCTTTTTTCTTAACAGCTTTATTTACCCACTCAAATTCAGTATCTTCCGGTAATGTCTCGTATAATAAAGCTCTTCCAATGGTTGTATCAATAATTCGCCCTGATTTCAATCTCAAGCGAACATGCGCCTGAATATTAACATCTCCTCTTTGATAAGCAAAAACAAGCTCATCTATACCTGAAAATGTTAAGCCCTCGCCTTTTACATTTTTTTTACCTTTGGTTAAAAAATACAATCCAAGAACCATATCTTGACTTGGGACGGTCAAAGGTTTTCCACTCGATGGAGACAAAATATTTTTAGTTGAAAGAATTAATTTTTCCGCTTCAATACATGCTCTTTTACTTAACAATACGTGAACAGCCATCTGGTCACCGTCAAAGTCCGCGTTAAAAGCGGTACAAACTAACGGATGAATTTTAATAGCCTTACCTTCAACCAAAATAGGATAAAAGGCTTGAATCCCTAAACGGTGTAATGTTGGAGCGCGATTTAAAAGAACCGGTCTATCTTTAACAACAACTTCTAAAGCTTCCCAAACTTCCGGGAGCATTTCTTCTACCATTCTCTTCGCAACTCTTAAATTAGAAGCAAGTTCGCGTCTTTGTAATTCAACATAAACAAAAGGTTTAAAGAGCTCTAAAGCCATCAATTTCGGCAACCCACATTGACTAAGGTGTAATTCAGGATCAACAACAATCACTGAGCGACCTGAGTAATCAACACGCTTACCAAGAAGATTTTGCCTAAATCTACCTTGCTTACCTCTTAACATTTCACTTAAAGATTTAAGAGGTCTTTTGTTTGAGCCTTTTACGGGTTGACCACGTCGACCATTATCAATTAAAGCATCAACAGACTCTTGAAGCATTCTTTTTTCATTTTTTATAATGACATCCGGAGCTTCTAATTCAATTAAGCGACGCAATCTAATATTCCTATTGAGAACACGTCGATATAAATCATTTAAATCTGAACTGGCAAATCTTCCACCTTCCAGTGGAACCAAAGGTCTTAAGTCAGGAGGAAGAACAGGGAGAACTTCTAAAATAACCCATTCAGGTCTAATATTCGCTTTTAACATTCCGGACAAAACTTTATATCTTTTTGCCAATTTATGTTTAACCGCAACTGAAGTCGATTGTTCATAATCTTGTTCAATTTTTCGAACTTCAAAATTTAAATCAATCATTGAAAGAAGAATTCTGATTGCCTCAGCGCCCATATCACCTTTAAAAACAGTATCCTCCGGATGGGCATCAACATATTCTTCATACTGTTGCGCGGAAAGTAATGTTTTTTGAGGATAAGGAGAATTACCTTGATGCAACACAATGTAACTATCAAAATAAATAACTCGCTCTAAATCCTTTATGGTCATTCCCAAAATCAAACTTAAATAACTTGGAATTCCTTTTAAATACCAAATGTGACATACAGGAGAAACTAAATTAACATGTCCCATTCGCTCTCTACGAACCTTTGATTGAATTACTTCAACACCACATTTTTCACATGTAACACCACGGTGTTTCATTCGTTTATATTTTCCGCAATTACATTCCCAATCCTTTACAGGACCAAAAATTCGCGCGCAAAATAAACCGTCTCTCTCCGGTTTTAGAGTTCTATAGTTTATAGTTTCTATCTTTTTAACTTCACCATAAGATAAGGATTTTATTTTCTCAGGAGAAGCAATACTTATCTTAATCGCGTTAAACTGAGACGCGTTTATATATTCTTTAAAACGTTCTAATATTCTGTTACTCACTGACTTGCTCCTTATTAGCTTTAAATAAATCAACTTGTAACGACAAGCTCTGAAGCTCTTTGACAAAAACATTAAAAGATTCTGGAATTCCAGGTTCCGGTATTTCATCACCTCGAACAATTGCTTCATATGTTTTTATGCGACCATTAACATCATCTGACTTAACGGTTAACATTTCTTGCAACGTATAAGCAGCGCCATATGAATATAATGCCCACACTTCCATCTCTCCTAGCCTTTGTCCCCCAAACTGCGCCTTACCCCCCAAAGGTTGTTGAGTTATTAAAGAATAAGGACCAACCGATCTAGCATGTAATTTATCATCAGCCAAGTGATTAAGTTTCATCATATAAATGAAACCAACTGTCACTTCCTGGTCAAAAGGAACACCTGTACAACCATCATAAAGTTTGTAAGTTCCGCTTTCAGACAATCCTAAACTACCTAATAAAGGCTTAACCTCTTTATTGTAATCAGCGCCATCAAAAATAGGTGTGCTCATATAAACACCTTTTGCTGCTGTCTTTTTTGCCAATTCAAATAAAGCTTCTTTACCACTAGTTTTTTCTAAGGAGTCAACAATTTCATTGCCATAATATCCAACCAAACGAGACTTCAATTCTTTATTGCTCAAATCATTTATTTGTTTAGCTAAATCATTACCCATTTTTCGTCCGGCCATACCAAGCAAAGTCTCTAATATTTGCCCCAAGTTCATACGACCCGGAACACCTAGTGGATTAAGAACAATATCAACAGGTGTACCATCTTCCATGTAAGGCATATCTTCAAATCTCGCGATTCTTGAAACAACACCTTTGTTACCATGTCGGCCAGCCATTTTGTCACCAACAGATAAATGTCTTTTTGCCGCAACATAAACCTTTATCATTTTGATAACACCGGATGGCAATTCATCACCTTTTCTTAACTTACTAATCTTTTCTTCTTTCAGAGCGGTTAAAACATGAATCTGATTTTGCCAAATATCTTTATATTCTTTTATTTTAGAATCTATCTGCTTTTTACCTGTTTTAGTTTCAAACAACTGCTCTAATGTTAATTTTTCAAATTTACTTGATGAAATGTCGCCTTTCAAAAATCCAAACAACTTTTCTCTAAATCTTTTTTCGAGAATTGCAACCTGATAATCAAAATCATCTTCAATCTTTTGAGATTCCTTTACAACAATATCTTTATATCGCTTATCTTTTCTAATACCACTTCTGGAAAAAACTTTTACATCTGTAACAGTTGCTTCAACTCCCGGTGGTACTCGTAAAGAAGTATCTCGAACTTCTCTTGATTTCTCACCAAAAATAGCTCGCAATAATTTTTCTTCCGGAGAAACTTGAACATCCCCTTTTAGAGTAACTTTTCCAACTAAAATATCCCCCGGCTTTACTCGCGTTCCAACACGAACAATTCCATCTTCATCTAAAGCTTCAAGTTCTTTTTCACCGACATTTGGAATATCTTTTGTAATTTCTTCAGCTCCTAATTTTGTTTCTCTAGCTTCAACAACAAATTCTACTATATGAACAGAGCTGAAAACATCTTCACTCACAAATCGTTTACTCACAAGTATCGCGTCTTCAAAGTTGTAACCTTGCCATGGCATAAAAGCAACTAATACATTACTTCCTAAAGCAAGCTCCCCATTGTAAACAGCAGCGCCATCAGCAATAACATCACCTTTTTCAATTCTATCGCCAACACGAACCAAAGAAGTATTTTGAATCCAAGTATTATGACTAGATCTCGCAAATTTCTTTAATTTATAAATATCAATTGGATGCGAAACCCAACTCTTATCATTTTCACCTTTTTCATCAATTTGAATTACAATTCGATCACCCGAAACATATTCAACAACACCGGAATTCTTAGCAATAACACTGCCACCTTCAACAGAACCAATATCTACTTCCATTCCGGTTCCAATCATAGGAGCCTGACATTTAATAAGAGGTACGGCTTGTCGTTGCATGTTTGAACCCATAAGCGCGCGGTTTGCGTCATCATGTTCTAAAAATGGAATCAATGCTGTCGCGACAGAAACTAATTGCTTTGGTGACGCGTCTACATAAGAAACATCACTTGAACTATTTAAAGATATGTTTCCATCTTTTCTAACTAAAACCTGTTCATCTTTTATTTTACCTTTGGAATCTACGGGCACTGATGCTTGAGCAATAGCTTTTCCTATTTCTTCAAAGGCATCCAAATATAAAATATCATCCTGAACAACACCTTTTTTAACAGATCTATATGGAGTTTCAATAAAACCTAATTCATTAACTTTTGCATATGTAGAAAGAGAAGAAATAAGACCAATATTTTGACCTTCAGGTGTTTCAATAGGACAAATTCTACCATAGTGAGAACTATGCACGTCCCGAACTTCAAATGTCGCGCGATCTCTTGTAATACCACCGGGTCCAAGAGCAGATAACCTTCTTTTGTGCGCCATTTCGGCCAAGGGATTGGTTTGATCCATAAATTGTGATAACTGCCCTGTTCCAAAAAACTCTCTCAAAACAGCAGCTAATGGTTTTACATTTAAGAAATCATAAGGCATTAAAGCCGTATAATTGTCTTGTAATCTAAAGCGTTCTCTAATAATTCTTTCTATTCTCGCAAAACCAACATAAATTTGGCTTTGTAATAGCTCTCCAACAAGTCTAACCGAACGGTTCCCTAGATGATCAATATCATCTAATTCACCTTCGCCGCGTTCTTTTAAACCAATCAAATATTGAATGGTCGCGATAATATCTTCTTTAGTTAAATGTGTAATGGATTCATCAACTTTAAGATCAAGCTTTCTGTTTGCGCGAATACGACCAACAATAGTTAAATCATAAAAACGAGGATTGAAAAATAAATTATTTATATATTCTTTCATCGTATCCAAAGTTGGAACATCACCGGGACGAAGCCTACTATAAACTTCTTTCAACGCGTCTTCATAAGAAAAAACACTATCCTGTGATAATGTAATAGCGACTGTTGGCTGAAAAGCATAACCTGAAGACTGAATAAACCTTAAAGTTCTATTACCTAAAGAAACAATTTTATCTAGTAACTCTTCAGTTAGAATTTCTCCTTGAGCAACTAAAATTTCTCCTGTTTCATTATCAATAAGATCTTCAGCTAAAATTCTATTAATTAAACTACTTGCCCTAACGGTTAGAGATTTTACCTTTTTCTTTAGTAGCTTAGAAATTATGTCCTTTGTAAATCTATGACCAATTCCAATTTCTTTTTCAAGAGTTTTTGTTGGAAGAGCATCCCCTTCTAGACGTTGGCCAATTAAATTATCATCTATTTTCCTATAAAAGCTTCCAACTTTAAATTCAATATTATCAAACTTATAAAATAGAGATAAAATATCATTTCTACTAATATCAAGAGCTTGCAAGAAAGTCGTAACTAAAATTTTCTTTTTCTTGTCAATTCTTACATTCAATAATTCGTTACTATCAAATTCAAAATCTAACCACGAACCACGACTTGGAATTATTCTCGCGATATGAGACGGCTGACCTCTAAAATCTTTTGTTTTTCTACTTAATCCAAAAATTACCCCGGGAGAACGATGTAATTGACTAACAACAACTCGGTCAACACCGTTAATAAGAAACGTTCCTTGACTTCCCAAGAAAAAGGTATCGTATTCATCCTGATACAAATCAACCATTATAGGTAAATCAGCAAAGAAAACTTCCTGTTCTTTTATATCCTTAATGACCTTTGTATTTGTTTCCGGATCAATATCCCATGCGCCAAGCTGCATCTTAACTTTTAATGGCATAGAATATGTTTTGCCACTATAACGACATTCATCTAATCCTGTATCAACTTTTACAATTACTCTGGAAAAACATTTTTTACACGATATATAGCTGGCGGTTTTTTTACCACACTTAGGACAAACACAAGCATCTTTTAATCTACTACAACCACTTTTTTTACAAGAAGAACATGTCCATTTATAACGATTTTCTATCCCTTTTAATTGGCCACAAACACATTCCCAGGTTCCTAACTCATAACTAACATATTCCAAAGAAATACGATCACTATGTTCCACTGGAAAAATATCCTTTAATACTTTTTCTAACCCAACATTTTTTCTTTCTGAAGGCAGAACATCCAATTGAGCAAAATTATTAAAAGACTTTGACTGAATTTCAATTAAATTAGGCAAAGAAACAATCTCTCTGACCTTGCCAAAGTTCTTTCTAACAGTACCCATTTTTCCTAGAAATTGAGACATCAAATCGCTCCCCAACCGTAAATAGATAAATTTCTAACCAACCATCTAATAATCATTCATAAAATATGATTTACAAAAAAGCCAAGAAATGGACGCCGTCCCAAATAAAAACATTTAAGACGGATCCAAGCATATTAACAAAAAAATAAAAAATCTTGCTTTACGAAAGCTCAACTTTGGCTCCCGCTGCTTCCAATGCTTCTTTCATTTTTTTGGAATCTTCTTTAGAAACTGACTCAGCAACAACTGATGGAGCTGCTTCAACCAAGTCTTTTGCTTCTTTTAAAGAAAGAGATGTAACAGATCTTAAAGCCTTAATAACTTTAATCTTTTCTCCACCCATCTCTTTAAGAGTAACTTTAAATTCGGTTTTTTCTTCTGCGGCCGGAACGGCTGCATCACTTACAACAGCGGCCGGAGCAGCGGCTGGCGCAGCTGCGGAAACACCATATCTATCTTCTAAAGATTTAACAAGCTCCGCAAGCTCTATAACAGATAACTTATCGATTAACTTACCAACTTCTTCTATTTTGTTCTCAATTGCCATAAAGGCCTCCCACATCTAACAAATATATGAAAATACAATTTCTCAATCATCAACAAACATAAGCGCTAAAAACAAATAAGCGCGCAATCATAATCTTATTACTTCTTACCCTCAATCTCCTTTAAGCAATAAAGCAAACGAATAACCATCATATTCAACAATCTAGCTAAACCTGAAATTGGCGCCTGAATTGTTCCAACAACCTGAGCCAATAAAACATCTTTTGCCGGAAGACTCGCAAGAAAATCTATCTCGTTTCCGGATAAAACTTTTGATTCAAAAAAGCCCGCTAAAATAGTTAACGGTACACCGTTTTTAGTAAATTCAACTAATTTTTTTGCTGTTGGAGGAACTTCATTATTCGAAAAAACCAAACCAACCTGATCTTTAAATTGATCCACAAACCCATCAATACCTTCAACATCTTTTGCCGCGATCTTCATCAAGCGAGCTTTTGTAATCTTTAAAAGACTATCAACGCTCCTTAAATCTCGCCTTAAGGCTTGCATTTGAGAAACAGTCAAACCTTTATATCCAACTAAAAAGGCAGCTTTTGCTCCTGAAAACAAACTCCTAAAATCTGTAACTGCCGCTTCTTTTTGCTGACGATTCATATTCAATTACCCCTTAAAGCTACCTAACCTAAAACTTCATCTGAATCAACCGGTAACCCAACACCCATTGTAGAAGAAAGAGTAATTTTTTTTAAAAACTTACCTTTAGATGATGCCGGTTTACTTGATTGAATAGCTTTAACTAAAGCCAAAAGATTTTCTTTTAACTTTTCTACGCCAAAAGAAACCTTACCAAAAGAAGCATGTATAATACCGCTTTTATCATTTTTATAAGAAACTCGCCCCTTTTTCAGTTCTTCAATAACAGAAGCAACATCAAAAGTAACTGTTCCGACTTTTTTATTTGGCAACAAACCTCGAGGACCTAAAACTCTAGCAACCTTACCAACTTGCCCCATCAAATCCGGAGTAGCAACAGCCGCGTCAAATTCCATCCAGCCATTGGAAATCTTTTCAATTAAATCTTCAAGACCCGCAAAATCCGCGCCCGCTTTTTTCGCCTCTTCCTCTTTATCGCCTTTCACAAAAGCGATAACTCTAACTTTTTTTCCTGTACCGTGTGGAAGTAAAACCGCTCCACGAACAGATTGCTCACCCTTTGATGGATCAATTCCTAAAGTAAGATCTAAATCCACTGATTCATCAAACTTAGTCTTAGAATTTTTAATAATAAATTCTAATTTTTCATCCAAAGAAGAAGGCTCCTGATTAGACAAAGCCTCTAAAGACTCTTTGTGTTTTTTGCCTATTTTGCTCATAGAAAATTCCACTTCGCTCGTTTACACATTAAAATTATTAATCAACAACAGTTAATCCCATACTCCTGGCACTTCCGGCAACTATCTGTTTAGCGCCTTCTATGTCAATAGCATTAAGATCTGGCATCTTAGTTTTAGCTATTTCTTCAACATCGGACCATTTAACAGAACCGGCAGAAGCGCTACCCGGCGTTTTTGATCCTTTTTTTATATTAGCCTTACTACGTAACAACTCAGAAACAGGTGGAGTCTTTGTAATAAAATCAAAAGAACGATCTTCATAAACTGTAATAACAACAGGAACTGTTTCACCTTTACGTTTTGAAGTCTGAGCGTTAAATTGCTTACAAAACTCCATAATACTTACACCATGCTGACCCAAACTGGATCCCACAGGAGGAGCAGGCGTCGCGCCACCACCACGAATTTGGAGTTTAATTTTTGCTTTTATTTTTTTAGCCATAATGATATCACCTAATTTTGAACTTATTTTTTAACCTGATCAAAACCCAATTCAACAGGTGTCAACCGCCCAAAAATACTTACCATAACAGTAAGTTTTTCTCTGTCTTCATCAACCTTATCAATAATTCCAACAAACCCTGAAAACGGACCACTTGAAATATGAACTTCTCCACCTTCCGCAAAAGGCGACTCTTCTCCTCCAAGCGCTATTTCTCCAGAAATTTGTGAGAAAATTCTTTCAGCTTCTTTATCTGAAATCGCGACAGGATCCTTACCCCCAAGAAAACGAGTAACTCTCGCAGTAGATGAAACGGCAATATATGCTTCCGGAACCATTTCCATGTGAACTAATAAATAGCCTGGAAATATTTTTTCTTTTTTAGACTCTGAACTTTGAAAAAAACTCGCAAGTTCACCGGTCGGAATCAAAACCTCGTCAATCAAATCTTCTATCTTTTCTTCTGAAATCTTTTTTTCTAAATCTTTTTTGACGACATCTTCAAAACCGGTATAAACCTGAACTACATACCAACGTTTCATAAATCAACCAATAATAATAAAATCAACAAAATAATAACCTTACTCTTTATTAACTACTAATTAGCTTTTTAACTACAGAACTAAAAAGAGCATCCATCCCACCCAAAATAACTGCGAAGATCGCAACAATAATACATACAACTATCGCAGTACCAACAAGATCTTCTCTACTAGGCCAAGAAACTTTTCTTAATTCGCCCTTAACCTCATTAATAAATGTAATAACTTTGCTCATAAACTAATCCCTATTAAAAAATTGCTCATCACTACAATTATGTACACAAATGGCGGGTCAGGAGGGACTCGAACCCCCAGCACGCGGTTTTGGAGACCGCTGCTCTACCATTGGAGCTACTGACCCTACCGATCTCCTTATTATTTTGTTTCTTTGTGCAAAACATGCTTTCTGCACTTAGAACAATACTTATTTAGAGATAATTTACCAAAAGCTCTCTTTTTAGAAACTCTTGTCGTATAATTGCGCATTTTGCAATCACTACACTCAAAAGTAATAATCGTTCTATTTTTTGCCATATTTAACTTTCCATAAAACCAAAACTATGGAGCCCGCGACCGGGATTGAACCGGTGACCTCTCCCTTACCAAGGAAGTGCTCTACCAACTGAGCTACGCGGACGATTCAATCAAGAAAACTTCGTCCGCAATTCCCCACAACAATTCTTTCAAAAAACTACACCCCAACTTTTTGCCGTCTTTATAAGACATTTATATTAAATGAAAAGAAAAAAAAGTAAAAAAAATAATGAAAAAAGTATTGTAAAAGAAAATGGAGCTGGCAACTGGACTCGAACCAGCGACCTGCTGATTACAAATCAGCTGCTCTACCAACTGAGCTATGCCAGCGCTCACAAAAAAAATGGAGCGGGAAACGGGACTCGAACCCGCAACCTACAGCTTGGAAGGCTGTCGCTCTACCAATTGAGCTATTCCCGCAAATATTTCAATACTTTTATACAAATTTCATTCTATCAAAAACATTAAGGTTGAAAAGGATTTGGAAACTTAAGTCCGTCTTCGCCTCAATAAAAAAATTTAATAACAACATAAATAAATGCTTCGCCGGACAGTCTTCGCTTATTTGTTAACAAAATTAATTTATTATCAAAGTCATTTAAAAATACTGGCCTGCCAGGCGTAGCTCGTAAGAGCGAAGACTGGTGGGGAGAACAGGATTCGAACCTGTGAAGACGAAGTCAACGGATTTACAGTCCGTCCCCTTTGACCACTCGGGAACCTCCCCACTCTTTATCATTATACAACTTATCAAGTTGAATAATAATTATTATTTCAAAGCTTTAAATATTCAAAAATGGAAAAAATTGCATCGAAAAACACCAAATCCTGTGAAAATTAGCATAGTGATTTTAATAAAGATTTCAACTTTTTTTTAAAAAATGTTAACAATTTCATTCAAAAACTGAATTTTAGCCTTCTCAGTCTAATTAATTTTTAAAATCCTTAATTCAGGACAATCTTCAACGTGTTCTAAAACAACTGAAAATACTTTGTCTTTAATACTTTTATCATCAAGTAAAGGCTCAATAACCCCGGGCCATTCAATTAAATTAAATTCATTAGATCGATACAAAAACTCATCAAAACCGGTAGATAAAAAATTATTAATCGAATCAATTCTATATAAATCAAAATGGTTGAAAATTTGTTTTTTATCATTTTGATATGTATTCACATAATTAAATGTAGGACTGGTAATACTTTGCTTTATTCCGCAGTGTCTCAAAAGGGCTTTAATTATCGTTGTCTTTCCTGCGCCCAAGGGTCCTGTAAACATAAAAATTGTATGATTTTTTAAGGCCGGTATTAGATATTTATCTACAATTTCATCTATTTGATTAATATTAAATTTTATTTCCATCATCAACTCTATAATTTTTTAATTTTTTTATCATATCTTTTTTCTTTTCTGGATAAAGTTTTTTCTTTTCCCTTTTTTTTATTTTTTTCTAAATGGAAATCATCCTTCTCAAAATCAAAGCCATTTAAACTTGCTTCCTCCATCAACAAATCCAAAGCTTGAGTATCCACTTTTTGTTCAAAATTTTCAAATATATCTTCTTTATTAGTTTCATATTTTAATAATTCTCCCGGCATTCCATTTTTTGTAAAATATTTCTTAGCGTCATCTTGCAAACAATTTTGTAATATTTTATAAAAATCAAAAACATCTATTGAATCAACTCCAAAAACAGATGCCTTCTGTTTTAACTCTCTGTCTAAGGAAACCAACAAATATTCATTATTTTTATATTTTTCAATATGATCTAAAATCCAATCATCTGCCGTTTGCTTCCGGCCGGAAAAAATTATCGTAATCCCATGTTTTATTTCTCTTGTCGCGTGATTAATCAACCCACCGTCAAAAACAACAATTATCTCTTTAATTTCTTTTTTATGTTTGTAAAAACCAAGTTCTTTTATTAGTTGTTGCCGTTGTTTATCAAGTTTGCCCTTAACTTTATGAAAAACTTGCTTTAAAAGATTGTACCCATCTATCAAAATAATCATAAAACAAGATCCTTAATTTATAATCAAAGCGTTTCGTTGAAAATTAAACTTATACAAAGTAAACTATCTTTACAAATTGCATACAATTTTTTTACTTCATTTTAAAACCACTCAAAAATGGCGCAAGTTAAAAGCTCAAGGAACAAATGATGGCTCAATTAACACAAATAAGACAAAAAATTAAATCAATTAAAACAACAAAAAAAATAACTCACGCTGTAAGATTAGTTTCAATGTCTCTATATTCAAGACTCGAAAAACAAAAGGACAACTTACAAAATTATACAAACAGTATTTTTCAGTTATTTAGTTATGCGAAAGCTCACAATCCGGAATGGAAAAACAAAATCTTAGTACCAGGAGATATTTTAGATTCAAAACCTCTTTTTATAATTGTATCAACAACAAAAGGATTGTGCGGAAGTTTAAACTCCAACCTCCTTAAATATCTACAAAAAACATTAATATTAGAAAATCATCAAAAAGCGGAAATCATAACAATTGGACTGAAATCTCAAAAATTTATTCCTGAACTTAATCTCCCTAAATCCGCAAAAGTCATCTTAAGTTTTAATGAAATCGGATCCGGTAATTACCTAACCCTAACTCAAGAAATAATCAAAACCATTTATGATCCCCAAAAAAATTATTCTTCTGTTGTTTTTTTCAGCGCTAAAATAAAAAACTTTTTTGCTCAACATCCACACAAAACAACAATCATTCCAACAACAACACAAACAGAAGAAATAAAAATAAAAGATTTAATGCAAACAGAAAGCAGCCAAAAAATAATGGATTCGCTGGCAAAGGCTTATCTTAAAAGCTCAATCTCCCATCTTTTGTTTAACGCGATCCTATCAGAACAAGCTTCAAGATTTTTAGCGATGGACGCAGCTACAAATAACGCTGATAATTACTTAGAACAATTAACATTAGAATATAATAAAACACGACAAGCGCTAATAACGAGAGAAGTTTCAGAATTATCCTCAAGCCTGTAATACTAATTTTATATCCGCGCCTAAACCACACAGTTTTTTATCTAATTGATCATAACCTCTTCTTAAATGATGCAATCCTGTAATTTTAGTTTCACCATTCGCGACTAAACCTGAAATTAATAATGCGCAAGAAGCTCTAATATCTGTCGCGATAACTTCCGCGCCATAAAATTCATCTATTTTTCTAACAGTTGCTTTGTTTCCATCAACTGTAATTTGAGCGCCCATTTTATTTAATTCTTTTACGTGTAACAATCTATTTTCAAAAACAGTTTCTTCAATCACACTAACACCATCCGCAAAACATAACGCTGCCATCATTGGCGCTTGCAAGTCGGTTGGAAAACCTGGGTAAGGACCTGTTTTAAAATTTACGGCTTTTGGATTTCTTGTCGCTTTAAATTTTATTCCACCATTTTTTTCTTCTAAAACTTCGTGTCCCATTTCTCGTAATTTTTCTAAAAAAACATCCATATGATTTGCTTTTGCGTCCGGCAAATAAATTTGCCCACCCGTTATCGCGCAAGCAAGTAAAAGAGAACCGGCCTCAAGTCGATCAGGAATAACTTTATGTTTAACCGGATTGAGTTTATCAACCCCTTTGATTTTTAATGTTGCAGGCGCGCAAACTTCAATGTCCGCGCCCATTTTTTTCAACACCTCAATTAAATCTAGAACTTCCGGTTCAAGCGCCGCGTTTACAATTGTTGTATAGCTTTTACTTAGAACCGCAAACATAATTAAATTTTCAGTCGCCCCAACACTTGGATACTCTAAAATAATTTTATTTTCTTTTTTTTTATCAACTGAAAAAGTTGCTTCTAAGAAATGATCTTGTTGTAAAAACCTAACCCCTAATTTTGAAAAATTTTTTAAATGAATATCAATCGGACGAGTTCCAATTAAACAACCTCCGGGAAGCGCTATTTTTGCTTTATTAAACCGAGAAAGTAAAGGGCCCATAACTAAAATTGACGCGCGCATTTTATTCATGATTTCAGGACAGACTTCAAACTTATTAACATTTGTTGTATCAATGGTTAAAAAATTATTTTGAATATCAAAAAAAACTTTTGCGCCCAAGCTTTTTAATAGCTTGATCATTTGGCGTACATCAGCGGAATCAGGAACATTGCTTATTTCCGATTTACCACTCGTTAAAAGCAAAGAAGCCATAATTACTAAAACCGCATTCTTCGCGCCAACAATATTAACTGTTCCATTTAAATTTAATGATTGTTTTACAAGTAAATACTCATTTGACATTCTTAACCCTGATTTTAAATTTAAAAACTTTATAAAGACTGTATAATACAGAAAAATAAAGTAAAAGTTAAAAAACAATAATTGCGATAACAAGAAAGTTTAAAATGATTATTAATAAAAAAATTACATGCGTTATTCCCGCAAGACTAAAATCAACAAGATTTCCTGAAAAAATGCTTGCGTCATTAAACGGCAAACCATTATTACAATGGGTTTGGAACGCGGCGCAAAAAACAGAAATGTTCGGTAATATAATTTTTGGAATTGATTCAGAAAAAACAGCTAATTTATTAAAAACTTTTGACGCAAATTTTTTAATGACGCCAACAAGTTGTCAATCAGGAACAGAACGTATAATCAAAATTATGGAATCACAAAATATAAAAAGTGACATTTGGGTAAACTGGCAAGGGGATGAACCATTTATAAATAAACAAATGATTGAAACATTATTGCAATCAACTGACGACAGTTGCGATATTTGGACATTAAAAAAAAGAATTGTAAATAAAGAAGAAGTAAATAACCCAAATTTCGCGAAAGTTGTTTGCGATAATTCCGGTAATGCAATGTATTTTTCTCGTAGTCCAATTCCATTTTATAGAGATGAAACCCAATTTGAAAAACAAAAGTATTATAAGCACGTTGGAATTTATGCTTACACAACAAAAGCTTTACAAAAAATTTCAAAATTAAATAACAATTATTTGGAAGATGCTGAAAAATTAGAACAATTAAATTTTCTCGCGAATAATTTAAAAATTAAAGTTCATGAAACAGATCAGGAAGTAATCGGAATCGATACTCCTCAAGATTTAAAAAAAGCTGAAAAACACGCGCTAAAAATCTTATAAAATTGAATTAAAACCTATTCAGTTGACACGATTAAAGTAGTTAATAGAATACTTGGACTATAAGTTTAATAAAGCTTACTAAAAAGCAACATTTAAAAAATTATAAAGATATGAATGGGCTCTGTATGTTAAAAAAATTTTTTACAATCATTTTTTTGTTTACAAACCTAAACGCAAACAATTCCTGGTATTTAAATAACAAAGTTGAAAATGCTCAGCAACAATTAAAATATAATTATTCAAAATTAATTGATTTAGGATTAATTGATAAAAACACAAAAATCAATGTCAATCCTGATAAAAGATGCTTTAAATCTGAGGGCTTAAAACTTTTAGGTTTAATCGAACTTCTTGAACAAAATCCATCAAAACAATCCATTATTGTTTTAGATAAATTACACAATTTATATTATTTAGAATTTTATAAATTAATAAACAATCTAAAATGTGATGAAGAAATAAAAATTTCTCTAATATCAACTCTTAGTGATCTTTTTTTACCAAACTTAAAAAAATTAGATCTACCAACATTTAAAACAAGAACAATTCTTACTAAAACATTCATAAAAATGGTTGTTATAAACAAAACAATAAGTTTTCATCAAACCAGAAAAAGCGCAATTGCGTTATTGTTAAATCAAATTAAAGAAGAAATTTTATTTGAAAAAGAAACTTTAAAGAAAAAAGATTTAGACCTTTTCATTAGAATACTTTGTTTAAACGCGGCTCAACCACTCGTTACAAAAACAACTAAAAGATTAATTATCGCTTCTGCTGTAATTTTAACAATTACAATAATTATAATTTTAACTTACAAACCTTACATAAAACCTGGAATTCAAAAGATAAAAGCCAAAGCAAGAGAAGGCACAAGTAAAACAACACAATATATAAACAAAACAAAAAATGATCTAAAAGATACGCTGGAAAAACAAACTGAAGCTGCTTTAGATGGATTTAAAAAGGGCTTCCGTGATGAAAATGGTAATGGGACGCTTGTATCAAATTTAATTTTTGGCTCTCATGAAACAAGAGAAGAAAGAGAAAACGAAAATAAACAAACAGAAAACCGTCACCAAGAGGAAGAAGAGGTAATGGAAGAAGAATCAACAGAACCTCAAACAATAGATGCATTAGTAAAACAAACAATTACAACCGCAATTGACACACTAAAAACAAATTTGGGTAATACACCTGTAGGGCACCTTCTATATGAAACAACTGAGACAAAAGACAAAACAAAAACAAATGAACACCGACACCAAGAAAGAGGTGATGAAATCATGGAAGAAGAAAACACTGGAGCAAAAGAAGATGAGAATAAAAAGCAACCTAATACAATTGAAAATTTAGCAGAACAAGTTGGTAAAAAAGCCGTGACTGGCGCCGTAGATGGGCTCAAGGAAGCACTACGTGATGCCAACGGAGAATTGCCATTCGCTATAAACAGGTTTATTGGCGATAACAGAACATCAGAAGAAATAGCAAGAAACGAAAGCAAGAAACAATCACCTCAGCTAACAAGAGAAGAAGAAGCTTACGATTCATTTTTTAATTGGTGTCTGAGTTGGTTTGTAAAAAAACCAACCGAACAAAATTCAAAAACAAAAACAGATTAATTATTTTTAAATCTTTGCTTCACAAAAAAAGAAGATTGTTCTAATTTTTACTCTGAACTAATTTTTTTAAAAATTTTAAATTAGGACAATCTCATGGAAAATAAAAATAAAGGTCGATTAGAAATAGTTTGCGGTTCAATGTTTTCAGGCAAAACAGAAGAACTAATGCGCAGATTAAACAGAGCAGAATACGCAAAACAAAATGTTCTTACAATCAAACATCAAATAGATAAACGTAAAAGCCAAACATGCATTACAACTCATAGCGGCAGAGAAAGACACGCGTTTTCAATTGACAACGACAAAAACAACCTAAATAAAATATTAGAATTAGCAAACAAAAACATTCAAGTTGTTGGTTTTGATGAGATTCAGTTTTTTCCAAAAGAAATAATCGATATCGTTATCACATTAGTTGATAGCGGAAAAAGAGTTATCGCCGCAGGTCTTGACATGGATTTTAGAGGTGAACCGTTTGGAATCATACCAACTTTAATGGCCTTATCTGATGATGTAACAAAATTAAAAGCAATTTGTGTTGTTTGTGGAAATGACGCGCATCACACACAAAGAGTTATAAATGGCAAACCCGCAAAATACGATGATCCAATAATTTTAGTTGGCGCAAGTGAATGTTACGAAGCAAGGTGCAGAAATTGTTTTAAAATTGAAAAATCATCACCGGATCAAATAAATCCAAATATTTTACAAAATAATAAAATAACACAAGCGCAAATTTAGAAGGTTTATATGGAAAAAAAAGAAATAAAAAAACTAATTGATTACGCGAAAAACAAACTCGTAGAAGCTTACGATCCCTTAGAAATTTATTTATTTGGATCTTACGCTTGGGGACATCCAACAAAAGATAGTGACCTAGACTTTGCTGTTATTGTTGAAAAATCAGATTTAAAAAAATATAAACGACCTCTTGCAGGTTATGAGGCACTTATAAGATTTGAATTTCCAAATGACATTATCGTTTATACAAAAAAAGAATTCGACAAACACTCAAATATCGTTTCAGCATTCTGTCGTAAAATAAAGGATGAGGGTGAAAAAATTTACACGAGAGCTTGATTACAAAGAATGGTTAAAAATAGCAGTTGATGACTTAGCAAGTGCTAAGGGATTATTTAAATTAGAACTCTTAGGGACGTCAGCTTATCATTGTCAACAATGTGCGGAAAAAATGCTAAAAGCGTATCTCGTCTACAGAAAAATCAATGTAAACAAAACTCACGACTTAGTCTCTCTAACCTTGCAATGTAAAAAATTCGATCAAACGTTTGAAAAAATCCTTTATGACGCAAAAGATTTGAAACCATATACGGTTGCTTTTAGATATCCAAGTGAATACGACATTCCTGATATAGAAGATATGCAATCAGCAATAGAAAAAACGATAAAAATATATAACTTTGTTAAGAGAAAAATAAATTATTTTGAAAAAGTAAAAAAATTAAAAGCCAAACAAACAAATATTAATGAGTAAACAAAAAACAAATTTTCGATGTACAAATTGTGATCATATCGCCATTAAATGGATTGGACAATGCCCAACGTGTAGCGAATGGAATAGTTTTGTCGAACAAAACATTCAACCATCGCCACTAAAAAACTTCACACAACAAAGTTCAGCTGTTCCGGCAAATTTATTAAAAATAAATGAAATCTCAATAGAAACCCAACAACGATTATTAAGTGGTATTAAAGAATGGGATCAAGTTATTGGTGGAGGAATTCTACCCGGTTCTTTTATGATTTTAACCGGAGATCCCGGAATTGGTAAATCAACTTTGTTACTACAAGTCGCAGATAAAATTGCTGAAACAAAAAATGTTATCTATTTTTCAACAGAAGAATCCTTGCAACAATTAAAAAACCGAGCAACCAGATTAAATTTAGAAAATACAAATTTATTATTTTGTGACGAATCAAATCTTGAAAATATTATCGCGACAAGTTTAAACGCAAAACCGGATTTAATAATTATAGATTCAATTCAAAATTGTTATTTATCAAATCAATCAACCGTAATCCCGGGAACAATCGGTCAATTACGTGAATCATCTTTTCATTTGTTACGTTTCTCAAAAGAAAATAATGTTGCCGTTTTTATTACAGGTCACATAACAAAGGATGGACAAATCGCGGGGCCAAAGCTTTTGGAGCATATGGTTGATGGTGTTTTTTATTTACAAGGCGAAGACCGCTGGCATACCAGAATTTTAAGATCTGTAAAAAATAGATTTGGCGCTATTAATGAAATCGGTTTTTTTGAAATGCAAGAAAATGGTCTAACAGAAGTTAGCAATATTAACCAACAACTCTTAAATGAAAGTTCAGCAAGCGCAGGTTCAGCCTTAATTTGTTGTTTGGAAGGAAGTCGACCAATCTTGCTTGAGCTTCAAGCTCTTTGCGTTACATCAAAATTTGGAATTCCTCAAAGGGTTGTAACAGGAATTGATCCTAAAAGAGTTGTTTTAATTGCCGCGATTTTAGAAAAGTATTTACACATAAGATTTAGTTCACAAGATATATTTTTTAAAGTTAGCAGCGGTGTAAAAATAAAAGAAAGTTCAATTGATCTCGGAATCGCGCTTGCTCTTCTTTCAAGCTATTTTCAAAAAACATTACCTGAAAAAATTCTATCTATCGGAGAAGTTAATTTAACAGGACAAATAAAACCAACAAATCAGGCTCAAATAAGAATTAATGAAGCGGAAAAATTTGGCTTAAATACAATTTTAATTTCTTCAAATCAAAAAGTTAAAACTTCATGCAAAACAATTAAACTTAAAAATATTTATGAATTATTAACTTTATTCCCGGATGAGTAAAGACCTAAAGATAAAAAAACTTACTATGCAAAGACTCATCACGCAAACGTTTGTCATTTAAACTATTAACAAAATCAAATAAAGCATTTCTAAAAACATATTTTTCATCAATCGTCGCATAAACCCACTGATCTTCCAATGAAATATAATAAAGTAACGTTAAAAAATTATTTAAAGCCTCTTTAAATAAACCAGCAATAATTGCAATTCCTATCGACACTAAACAGTCATTAAATCCAATTTTCTTGTCTAAAGTTAAACTTATTGTTGAATTTGGAAAATTTTTTTTAATTAAACCAATTGATTCTATCAAAAAAAACTTAGACTCTTTGGAGAAAAATGAATCTTTTGAAAAAAAAGATAAATTTTTAATCGATTTTAAACTATGAATGTCAAAATTTAAATTATAAATAAAAACCCTTAAAACTTTTTTTAATTTTATTTGAACTTCATTATCAACAAACAAAAACATATTTAAACTTATAGTATTGGTTAAAATCAACAATAATTTATCTGCCAATAAAATATTATCATCAAATACAGCCTGCATAATTAAACATAAAACCTCCTCAAAAGATTTGTTGTTACCATTAATTTCAATTTTTAAATTGGGCAAATATTCATGATATTTTTCTACAGCTTGATTAAAATAATTAATTGAATCATCTGAAATAAATGAAACGGCCGATGAAGTAGAACCACTTGAAAGATTGGAATCATCTGTTAAATATCCATCAGAATCATATTCAGGTTGAGTTGATTCTGAATTAAAAGTTTCAACAGAATCTAAACTATCTGAACGATCTGAACGCTGATAATCAAAAGATGACACATTACTCAAACGTCTACCTATTTTTTGAGGGCTATGCTTTAAACTGGTAAACAGTTTTGCAATTGAACTATTTGAAAGTTTAATATGTGGAAAAGAATTACAAGAAAAAAAATATGCATAAATAAATAGAAATAAGATAATTTTTTTTATCTTAAACATTGTCCCTTCCCCGAAAATTTAGACTACGATCAGCATAGTCAATTGACTATGCTGATCAATATGTATTTTTCAGATATACCCCTTAATTACAATATAAACTATTTGTTAATGATTATTCAACAGTTACTGATTTTGCAAGATTCCGAGGTTTGTCAATCGGACATCCAAGCAACTTTGTAATTTGATAAACAAAAAACTGCATTAAACCTGTCATAGCAAGAGGAACAAGCATAGGATTAACTCTTGGTAAAATAAAGCAATTATCGGCCAAATTAATTAATTCTTCTTGTCCTTCAAACGCAAAAACTAATAAATGCCCATTTCTGGCTTTAACCTCTTGAGCATTAGATACAATTTTTTGATAAATCAATTCATCCAGAACAGAAAATAAAACAATCGGTGTTTTTTCATCAATTAACGCGATTGGCCCATGTTTTAATTCTCCGGCAGGGTAACACTGCGCGAAAATGTAAGAAATTTCTTTTAATTTTAATGCCGCTTCCATAGAAAATGGATAGCTAATATGTCGTCCCAAAAATATAAATTTTTCATATTTTGAATAAAAAGGAGCCAATTGACCTGTTATTTTAACTTTATAATTTTCAATAGAACTTTCTAAAATCTCAGCGGCGATAAATAAATCATTTTCCGCTTTTTTCATTTCAACGTCAGTCATTAAACTTTTTTGTTCCGCAATTTTATTAGAAAGCCAAAAAAGAGAGGCTAATTGGGTTGAAAAAGCTTTTGTTGACGCAACCGAAATTTCAGGCCCTGCCTGCATATGTAAATAACCATCCGCTTCACGAACCATTGTGCTTGAAACAACATTCGTCAAAGCAATTGTTGGAACACCAAAAGATTTAACTAATCTTAAAGCTTCTAAAGAATCCGCTGTTTCTCCGGACTGAGAAACAAAAATAAAAATAGAATCATCTTGCCTAAAAAATGGCATATATCTAAATTCAGAAGCCAAATAAATTTGCGCGGGAATTTTACAATATTTTTCAATAAAAAATTGGGCTATTCTACATGCATGCCAAGAAGTACCTGCCGCAATCAAATTTATTTTTTTTAATTTTTTTACTTGCTCAGTTGTTAAACCAAGTTGCCCCCAAAGATTTTCAATCAAACTAAAAAATGAAATTGTTTTATTTATTGCCTGTTTTTGTTCATAAATTTCTTTAAGCATGTAATGTTCAAAGCCTTGTTTTGATACATCATTAAATTTATGATCTATTTTTTGCGCTTCAACATTAAGTTTGTTCCCACTGAAATCAAAAATTTCAATTTTGTCTTTTCTTAGAACTGTAATACTTTCATCGGGAAGAAAAACAACATTTTGAGTTTTATCTGAAAAAGCCAAAAAATCTGACGCGACAAAATTCTCTTCTTCAGAAAGTCCTACAACTAGTGGCGATTTTTTACGAACTAAGATCAACCTGTCTTCATAATCTTTATTTAAAATTACAAAAGAATAAGCGCCATCTAATTTTTTTACCAATTCTTTTAAAGCATCCTTTAATTCAAATTCTTTTAATAATTCTTCAAAGAGATGTGGTACAACTTCCGTATCCGTTTGAGAGACAAAATTATGCCCCAATTTAATTAATTCATTTCTTATTTTTTCGAAACCTTCAATAATTCCGTTATGAACAACCGCGATTTTCCGGTTACAGTCAAAATGAGGATGCGCGTTAGCTTGGCTCGCGACTCCATGAGTCGCCCAACGAGTGTGCCCGATACCACAAAAACCATCACAACTTTTTTTTTCTAAAGATTGCTCAAGTTTTTTTACACTTCCAACTTCTTTTACAGATTCTAAATAATCAGATTGAGCAAAGCATGAAAAACCCGCGGAATCATAACCCCGATATTCCAATCTTTTTAAACCATCAATAATAAAACCGCGACACTTTTTATTACCTACATATCCAACAATTCCACACATAATTTTCTCTTTTGTATTGCTTTATTAATTACTCAAAAAAAATACCCTCTAAAAATAGAGGGTATTTTATCTAAAATCAAATTTGCATTTATAGAGATATCGCAAATATTAACGTTTAACGAATTGGAATTTAGCTCTCGCGCCTTTTTGACCGTATTTCTTACGTTCTTTAATTCTCGCGTCAACAGTCAAAAGACCGTTCTTTCTAAGAACAGATCTTAGATTTTCATCTATTGAAAGAAGAGCTCTTGCAAAACTAAGACGAATAGCTTGCGCTTGACCAACCATTCCCCCACCCTGAACATTAACATTCACATCAAAATTTTTATCTTTTCCAACAACCTTGAATGGAGTAAGAATCATATTTTTAGTAACATCGGTATCAAAATACTCGGTGTAATCTTTTCCGTTAACAACTATAGAGCCTTTTCCCGGTTTCAACCAAGCTCTTGCAACAGAACGTTTACGTCTACCAACACCGTGAATTATAGAAATCATTTGTGGTATTCCCCATAAAAATCATTAAATTTTACAATTTGTAATCTTGAAACAATCAAATACTAGAAAAATTGGCAACTCCAATTAGGCCTTCAAGTATTTTGGAATAATACAGAATATAGACTAATTTGTCAAAACCAAAAAAATAAGCCCGTCTACGTTACACTACGACGCGGCGAAGACGAATACATTGCGTCGTAGCTCACAGAGCGAAGACGAATGGAGCCGGTGGTCGGATTTGAACCGACGACCTACTGATTACGAATCAATCGCTCTACCAGCTGAGCTACACCGGCTGAAAAACTTAACTTTCCAGTATTTCCTGACAAACAATACATCTGGCAGCATAAGGATAATTTTCTAATCTACGCTCCGAAATGGGCTCATTACAATCAATACAAATTCCGTATTCGCCTTTTTCAATTCTATCTAAAGAATCTTCAATCAACTTTAATTCTTCAATTTCAGTTTTTTGTAAAGAACTCTGTAGTTTTTCCATTGTAATTGTTAAAGCCTCATCTGCCGTATCACTTACCTGACCGTCCGACGCTTTTTCTTTTGACTGATGAATTACTTGTTGTTGTAGTTCATTTTGGCGTTCAAGCAACGTTTCTTTGATTTTATCAATAAATTTTAATCTTTCTTTCACCTAACCCCTTTCTCTTGCAAGGTTGAAAAAATATTTTAATAGATCCGCGCTTTCCTTTTTTTTAACCCCTCCAATTATTTCAAATCCTTTCTTATAAAATACAGGGAGTTTATCAAATTTACATCCTAACCCAAATAATGGTGATTTTGCGCCGTAAATAACACCTTTTAATCTACTCAACTTCATTAGTCCCAAACACATTAAACAGGGTTCTAAAGTTACATACATCCAACAATCATCCAATCGCCAATCACCCTTTTTTTTACAAGCTTTTTTAATTGCAATCACTTCAGCGTGGTATAGTTGGCACTTATCTTTTTCTATTTTGTTGTAACCTTTTGCTAAAACTTCTCCATCAGAATCAACAATGACAGCTCCAACCGGAACCTCACCTATTTTAAAAGCAAGTTTTGCCTGATCTAATGCTTTTTGCATAAAAAAATCGTTATTTTTCTTAATCATATTTAAACCATATTTAGTACGCATAATTTTAAAACGAACACCATTGTAAACAAAAAAACAAAAAACTTTAACATCAACATTCCTAAAATAAAGATTATTCTATTTTTTTTATAGATTCTTTATTCCTAATGCAACAATTATTAGTAAATTTTGCTAACAACAATATAAAACCAAATTAATTTAATAAGTTTTTTGAATAAGAAAGAAGTGTTTGATATAATAACAAAGCATAAAGCAACCTAGAGTAAAATATATACAGTAAAAAGCCACCGGGGGAGGCAAAACTTACACAAAAGCTTTAATTAACATTTTCTGGAAAACAAAATTTATATCAATAAAAATTTATCTTATCAAGGATATGTTTCATGGGAAAAGATGAAAAAATAAAAAAAACAGACAAATCAACAAAAGAATATGGCGCAAAGTCTATTAAAGTATTAGAAGGTTTAGACGCCGTTCGCAAACGACCTGCCATGTATATTGGATCAACAAGTATTTCAGGTCTTCATCACTTGGTCTACGAAGTTGTAGATAACTCCGTTGACGAAGCGTTGGCAGAATACTGTAATAAAATAAAAGTAATTCTGCATTCTGACGGTTCTTGTTCCGTAGAAGATAACGGACGAGGAATTCCCGTTGATATTCATCCAACGGAAAAAATATCCGCGACTGAGGTTGTGTTAACCAAATTACACGCCGGCGGAAAATTTGAAAAAGATTCCTACAAATATTCCGGTGGTTTACATGGAGTTGGTGTTTCTGTCGTAAACGCTTTATCTGAAAACTTGAAAATTAAAGTTTATAGAAATGACAAAGTTTACGAACAAGAATACAAAAGAGGTAAACCATTAGCGCCATTAAAAGAGACCGGAACATCAGACAAAACAGGAACATATATTCGGTTTACACCGGATCCTAAAATTTTTGACGAAACAGGATTTAAATTCGACACACTTGCTTCAAGGTTAAGAGAACTTGCCTTTTTGAATAAAGGTTTAAAAATAGAAATCAAAGATGAAAATACTGAACAAGAAGAAGTCTTTTTCTTTGAAGGTGGAATCGCGTCATTTGTCGAAGCTGTAAGCGCTAAAAAAAATCCTTTATTCAAAGAAATAATACAATTCCAAAAAGATGATGGTCAATACGTCTTAGAAATAGCATGTCAATATAATGACGGTTACGCTGATCAGGTTTTTAGTTTCGTAAACAACATCAGAACAACTGAAGGCGGAACACATGAAGCCGGGCTTAGATCAGCTTTAACAAAAAGTTGTAATAAAGCTGCTCAAACTTTCAAAATTCTAAAAGATGGTGAAAGTTTTTCAAGTGATGATGTCAGAGAAGGAATTGTTTGTGTTTTAAGTATTAAAGTTCCTGAACCTCAATTTGAAGGACAAACAAAAACCAAACTTGGAAACAGTGAAGTTAAAGGTTTGGTTGATTCTTGGACATACGCGTTTTTAAACACATATTTTGAGGAACATCCTCAAATAGCTAAAAAAATTCTGCAAAAAGCGCAACTTGCGCAACAAGCAAGAAACGCCGCAAAAAGAGCTAGAGAACTAACAAGAAGAAAAACTGTTCTTGAAAGTTCAATCCTACCGGGAAAACTTGCCGATTGTTCCGAAACGGATGCTTCAAAAACAGAACTTTTCATTGTGGAAGGAGATTCCGCCGGCGGTTGTTTTTCAGGAGATACAAAAATAGCATTACTTGATGGAAGAGACATAAGTTTTAGAGATCTAGTTAAAGAACATGAAAAAGGTATAAAAAATTATTGCTATACAACAACAAAAGAAGGAAACATAGAGATAGCATTAATCAAGCATCCCAGAAAAACAAAAACCAATACCAGCATAATAAAGGTGATTTTAGATAACGATAAAGAAATCACTTGCACTCCCGATCATTTATTTATGCTAAAAGATGGGTCTTACAAAAAAGCGCAAGATTTAATTCTGACTGATTCTTTAATGCCTCTTTACCGAAAACTTTCTAAGATCGAAAAAAGAATTACCATTGCCGGCTATGAAATGGTTTTAGATAATAAAAATCAAAAATGGATCTTTACTCATTTGTTATCAGATAAATTTAACTTAAGACAAAATAAATACTCTTTAAAAAACGGATCACACAAACACCATGTAAATTTCAACAAGATTAACAATAATCCTGAAAATATTGTACGCATGCACAAAGATGACCATCTGGCTCTACATCGCCAAATGTTAGAATTTACCATTCACAGAGAAGACGTAAAAGAAAAAGCTAAAAAAGCTCATCAAACAAAAGAATACAAAGCCAAAGTTAGCGCTATTATGTCTACCCCTAAAATGAAAGCGATGCTAAGCAAAAGAGCAAAAGCGCAGTGGGAAAATGAAGAATACAAAAGTTGTATGGTAAAGAAATTTCTAGACTTTTATAACAACAATAAAGATTACAGAAAAAAAAACAACAAACAATTAAATGAAAATCAAATCAAATACTGGGGAAATACTGAAAACAGAAAAAAACAATCTGAAAAAGTTAAAGAATTTTTTAAACAAAATCCACAACAAAAAGAAAGTCTTTCCAATATTGCAAAGCAACAATGGAAAAATGAAAGCCTTCTATCCTGGCGTAGTGAAAAAACAAAAAATCAATGGACAAATGAGTTCAGAGAAAATAGAAAAAAGGCTTATAATAAAACTTACTATGAAAATACAATAAAAGTTTTAAAAGAGTTGCATGACAAACAACAATGTTTTACAGAATATGACAATGAACGAAAAAAATTAAAAAATCCAAATCTTTTACTATACAACACATTTTGTTCAAGATTTTTTAATGGTGATGAGAAGAAATTAAAAGATGCAGTAAAACACTATAACCATAAAATTAAAACTATTCTAAAGCTTGATCGTAAAATAGATGTTTATGATTTAGAAGTGGAAGAAACACATAATTTCGCGTTAGCTTGCGGAGTTTTTGTTCACAACAGTGCCAAACAGGCTCGTGACCGTTTCACTCAAGCAATTCTTCCACTCAGAGGTAAAATTATAAACGCTGAAAAAGCTCGCTTTGATAAAATGTTAGCGAACAATGAAATAAAAGATCTTGTAACCGCGATTGGCGCCGGAATCGGGAACAACGAATTTGATACGGACAAAGTCCGTTATCATAAAGTTGTTATAATGACAGACGCCGACGTTGACGGTTCACATATTCGAATTTTGCTTTTAACTTTTTTCTTCAGACATATGAAACCAATGATCGAAAAAGGTTACTTGTATGTTGCGCAACCACCACTCTACAAAGCAAAAGTTGGAAAAGCAGAAAAATATTTACAAGATGATTCTGAATTAAAACAATTTTTATTTGAATGGGCTGAAAAAAACACACACTTAAAAGTGGATAAAAAATTGTACAAAGAATCAGATTGGTCAGAATTGTTAAATAAAACTTTAAAGTACGAAAACGAAATAACAAAATTAAGTAACTATATAGAAGTATCAAAAATACATTGTCATGAATTAACCGGATTTTTAAATTCAATCGATTGGCAATTGGGCAAATATACACCAAATGAAATTCTAGAAAATCTACAAAAACATTATCCAAAATATAAAATAGACTGCAAGTTTAAAACTGATCAAGAAGATGAAAACGCGCTTGAAACAGAAGATCAAACAAAAGAAATGTTAATATTTAAAGAAAACAAAAAAACATGGGAAGTTCCATTAACATTTTTCGCGTCAGAAGAAACTGAAAACCTTTTAAATCTTTATAAACCAATAAAAATGCTTGATGAAGGTAAATGGATTTTTACAATCAGTGATAAAAATGAAAAAGCCGGAATTGGTGTTTTAAATTTTTCAAACACAATAATAGGTTCCGGAAAATCTTTAATGACAATTCAACGATACAAAGGTCTTGGTGAAATGAATCCGGAACAACTTTGGGAAACAACTATGGATCCGGCAGTACGAAGTTTTCTTAAAGTTACGATTGAAGATGGCATTAAAGCTGACCAATGGTTTACATCTTTAATGGGTGATGTCGTTGAAGATCGACGTGAATACATTGAAAAGCATGCGCACTTTGTAAAAAACTTAGATATCTAATACAAAAAAAGGCTTCCTAAAAAAGGAAGCCTTTTTACTTTCTAAATTTTTTTAATTATCAGCTAAAAACCAATTATTATTTTCTACCCAAATAATAATTTATAACATCTAAAGAATATCGTGCCCAACTTCGCTCATCTTTTTTTTCATCAACAACAATGATTAGCTTTTTCCCCTCCATTTTTTCTTCCAATGAACGAGGAATAGTTACAATCTCATCATCTGCTTGGTCTGAAATATTTAAATAAATAAGGCTTTCTAGCTCCCCAATTTCTTCCGGTAATTCTATAAGTTGATTTTTTGAAAGATTTAATCTTTTTAGTTTTTTTAATTTACCTATTCTAGAAGTCAACCACACGATGCCATTTCCAGCCAAATTTAATTCTTCAAGATTTTCTATATTTCCTATTTCATGCGTCAATTCAAAAATTCCAAATTTGGAAGCATCCAAGTCTTCTAAATCTGTTAAATCTTGATCCCTTACTGTTAAAGCATCATATTTTTCGCTTGACACTTTATTAGAAGAAAGATCGAGTTTCTTAAGACTTTTTAATTTTGTCAAAATCTTTGGCAATTTTTTAAATTTATTATTTGAAAGATTTAAAACTTCTAAATTGCTTAATTCCTTAATTTTTTGAGGGAGACCTGTTAAAAGGTTTCCTGAAAGATTTAAAGAAGTAATATTTTTTTTATTATTTCTTTTTAAAATAGAATCCATACATTTTTCAAAAACAAAATCAATGATAGTACCAGATTCAGAAGATTTTTTATAAGATAAATCAAGAACATCGGTTCCTATACCGTTATATTGTATCTCAGACTTTAACGCAAATTCACTTTTGTTTGCAGGCTCAGCCTGCAAATTAAAACTTAGAAAAGAAAATAAAAAAGCTAAAAACAATTTAGAAGAAAAAATATCTTTTATTTCATAAAAAAACTTCACAACTACTCCTATAAATTTATAAGGTTATCAATTTCAGATAAAAATTTTCACTACTGTATTGTAGATAAAAAAATAAAAAATAAAAGAAGTAAAAATATTATTTAATTAAAAATGTTTACGAACTTTCTGTACCCCAACCCAAATATCCCATTAGCCATCCAATCCAACCTTGATTGTTATTTGAATTTGTTACTTCATTAATATCTTTTTTTTCATTAATAATGAGTGTATCACCTGATTCATCATCATTTCCTTTATTAATAATAATTGTACCACCGGATCTATCTTCATCTTCTTCATTAATGCTATTATTATATTCAGCACATATTTTCTTCTCTTCATGGTCAAAATATAATTTTTTAAGTTTTTTTAATCGAGCAAGTTCTTCTATTGGTAATTTTTTTGTTATAGGATTTTTTGAAATATCTAGCTCTTTAAGATTTCTTAACAAAACTATCTTTGGCGTTAGTTTTATTAGTTGATTTCCGGAAAGATTTAATCTTTCAATTTTATCTAGAATATTCCCTTCTTTTGAGTCTTCAATTTCCAAAAAATTTTGTAACACCGAATCAGATATTTCTCTATCTGAAAAATCATATGATGCTAGTTGAACTGCATCTTCAAACTCTTTTATCAAATTACCGAGAATCTTTAGATCATGTTGAAATATTTCTAAATCGAAATCATCCATCGCTTGCACACCAAGAAAACAAGGTGAAAACAAAAAAACGAATAACAAAGTTTTTAGAATATTTTTTAAATTTTTCATAATAACTACCTATTTTAATTTAAAAAAGCGCCAATTAATATATTTTTTGCTGAGATGTCATTAAAACCACGGCTCTGAAGGTAAAAAAGCTGGTTTTCATTTAATTTACTAACTGCAGCGCCATGATGGCATTTTACTTTATCAGCTTTTATTTCTAATTTTGGAATAGTAACGACTCTTGATTGATAACCAATTAAAATATTTCTATTAATTTGATTTGCTTGTACGTTTTGAGCATTTCTCGCAACTCTAATTAAATTATCACTTTTTAATTTTGAATTTTCATCAAAAACACCCTTGATAATTAAATCACTTTTTGTGTTTTCAATTTTATGATCTTGAATTGTTTTAATATTAAACGTTTGATCTTTTTTACCCAAATACAAAATTTTTACTTTTGCGTCCGAACCGGAACCAATAAACTCGAACGTTAATTCTTTATCCGTCGATTTACAAGGCTTTGAAATATAATCCAATTTACTATTTTTATTCAAAATAAAAGTTATTTTACTTTTAAAAACTTCAAAATCATCAAGATCATCTAAAAGATTTAAAACAACTTCAGGTTCTAACTTAATTTGTAATTCAAGCTCTTTATCAAAAATTAAATCTTGCGAAAAATCTTGCAAAAGTTTTTGTAATGTAATTTGTTTTGGATAATTTTTGTTAATAATGATCTTAAACACGTTATCCAATGCTCCCCTCCATTTCCATTTCAATAAGTCGATTCATCTCAACTGCGTATTCCATTGGTAACGTTTTTACAAACGGTTCGATAAAACCATTAACCACTAAAACTTGCGCTTCATTTTTGCTTAATCCACGACTCATTAAATAAAAAAGTTTTTCATCATCAATCTGACAAACACTTGCTTCGTGTCCAACGTCAACATCATTGTTTCTTACATCAATAAATGGATAAGTATCTGATTGAGATTTATCATCCAAGATTAAAGCATCACACTGAACGAACGATTTACAGTTTTTTGCATCTTGCATAATTTTTATAACGCCGCGATAACTTGATCTTCCACCATTACTACTAATTGATTTTGAAACAATTCTTGAATTTGTATTTGGCGCTAAGTGAATTGCCTTTGCTCCAGCATCTTGAATCTGTTTTTCATGCGTCGCGAGCGCGATTGATAAAATCTCAGCTTTTGCGCCCGGTTCTTTTAAAACGACAGTCGGATACTTCATAGTAACGCCACTCCCCAAATTGCCATCAACCCATTCAATCGTCGCGTTTTCGTAAGCAACCGCCCTTTTTGTTACAAGATTCGAAACATTTTGTGACCAATTTTGTAAAGTGGAATATCTAATTCGCGCGCCTTTTTTCGCGATAACTTCAACAACCGCGTCATGCAAAGAACTTTTTGAGAGAGCGGAAGCGGTACAGCCTTCGATGTAATTTATAAAACTTCCTTCATCCGCGATTATTAAAGTTCTTTCAAACTGTCCCAAACGCTCTGTATCAATTCTAAAATATGTCTGCAACGGAATATCAACTTTTACATTCTTGGGAACATAAATAAAACTACCACCACTCCACAAAGCAGTATTTAATGCTGAAAATTTATTATCTGAAAAAGGAACAACTGAGCCGAAATATTTTTTAAATAACTCCGGATATTTTTGCAACGCAGTATCAGTGTCACAAAAGATAACACCTTTATCTGCCCACTCTTTTTTTAAATTGTGATAAACAACTTCAGATTCATACTGCGCGCCAAGACCTGCCAAATGTTCTCGTTCCGCTTGAATAACACCTAATTTTTCAAAAGTTTTTTTTATTTCTTCCGGAACATCAGCCCAATTTTTCCCCTGTTTCTTAAATGGTTTTAAGTAGTATAAAATTCTATCAACATTTAAAAAACTCAAATCCGGACCCCATTTTGGTAATGGTTTTGATTTAAAAGATTCTAAAGCTTGAAGACGAATATCAAGCATCCATTTGGGTTCATTTTTTTTTGCAGAAATTTTTCTTACAACCTCGGAGCACAACCCACCTTTTTTTGGACAACACAAAGTTTTTGTTTTTTTCGTAAATGAATTTTTCAAAAAAAATAATTTACTTATTTCCATGAACTTTTGTTATTTTTTACTCCATTTAAAAATATTTAATTATCTAATTGAAATTAATAGATTAAAGGCTTTTACTCCATACCCCCCCAAATCTATATTTTTAATTTAACATAAAAGAGAATTTAGTGAAAAAGACCAAAAATAAAGTAAAAATACCTTGTAAATTTTGACAAAAAGTAAACAATTCAATAAGATTACCCAGCTGCAAGAAAAATAGGAAAATTTAAAGAAAAAACAATTTGGTAAAAACAAATTCTTTCTATCAGGAGCAAAAAATGAAAAAAATTAATAAATTAATATTGCTAGGATTATTTATAGCAATGAACAATTCAAACATAAATGCAAAAGGGAATCCTGTAATTCAAGCCGCAAAAAGCGGTAGTCCTAAATTAAATAATTTGAAAGAAAACTATAAAAAAAACGCCACTTCACAAGAAATAAGTAATGCATTAAGTTCGGTTGCTCCTTTCCATAACTTTTTTAATATAAATGATCAAGAAGAAAAAACAGGAAATACGGTTCTTCATTACATCGCAACTTATAACTTTGTAGACTTTGTAGATTGTTTATGGCTACTAAAAGATTTTAAAGACTTAGATTTTAAACTTAAAAATTTTAACGATTTAGATCTTAAACTTAAAAATGATAATGGCAATACACCTCGTAAAAAGTATAATGGCGATACACCTCTAGAAGTAACAATAAAAGAAAAAAAATATAAAAACACGGCTCTCTTGACCTGTCTCGGGGCTAAATTCACAGAAGTTGAATACACAAATCAAAATGATGATGAAATAGATGAAGAAATATCCGTGTTTTTTACCGAAGATATAGCTGATGACTCAGAATTAGACAAAACCAAAAAAATAGTAACGTTTACCTTTGATGATTTTAATAAAAAAATAAAACCATACGTCGATGAATTCAATAATTTTAAAGAAAAAGATGATTCTAAATTAAATGAAACTGAACTAAAAATTAAAAAATTATTAAATAGCCAAATAAACAAAATAAAATAAATATAAGAAAACCTAGAAATAAATTTCTAGGTTTTCTTATATCCAATTTTTTCTAATTCTTCAGCCAACTCTTTTCCCCCGGATTTAATAATTTTTCCATCTTGCATAACATGGACAAAATCCGGTTTTAAGAATTTTAAAATTCTTTGATAGTGAGTAATAACTAAAATAGAAAGTTTAGGATTTAATTCTTTTAATTTATTGATGGCTTTACAAACATTTTGTAGCGCATCAATATCAAGACCTGAATCGAGTTCATCCAAAATTATAAATTTGGGATTTAAAACCGCCATTTGCAATGTTTCAGCTAATTTTTTTTCACCACCTGAAAAACCAACATTTAAATACCGACAAACAAAAGATTCACTTATATTTAAGTCCTTCATTTTCTGATTCAATAAATCGTTAAATTCTTTTGGACTCAAATGCTTATCTGAATAAATTGAATTGTAAGATTGACGCAAAAAATCACGCAATGTCACACCTTCAATTTCGTATGGGTGTTGTAAAGCTAAAAACATTCCCAACCTTGCTCGCTGATCAACAAGCAGATTAATTATATCTTTACCTTCAAATAAAATTTGACCTTTTTGAATTGAATATTTTGGATGCCCCATTAACGTAAGAGCCAAAGTGCTTTTTCCGGAACCATTTGGCCCCATGATTGCATGAATTTGACCCGAATCAATATCAAGGTTGATTCCCTTAATAATATCCTTGTTTTTTATGCTGACATGTAAATTTTTTATAGATAATAAATGTTTCATTAAATCTTATAATTTTAAAAAGAAAATAATATAAACCCCTGTTCTATGAATATATCAGGTTTATAAATAAATAAAAAAGCCCACTCTAAGTAAATAGTTATCGAATAAACAAGAACTGTGTTCTTGTAAAACCAGCAAAATACTCGAAAAACTAATCCCTGATGTATTTGGAGGTTATCATGAAAAACTTAGAGTAGGCCAAAAACTTTCTATTTTTAATTATTTCTCTTTTGTTTCCTTTTTGTCGTCACCAAGACTATGGCCGATTAAACCACCACCAACAGCACCAACACCACCACCAATTGCAGCACCTGTTCCACCACCGGCAGCAGCGCCAATTCCAGCGCCAACACCAGCGCCAAGAACAACGCCAGCAACAGTTTTTTCTGTTTTAGTACAACCCGTAATCAAGATTGTACTACCTACAGCTAACGCAAAAAACAAAAAAGACATACTTTTCTTTGCAAACATATACTTCCTTTCTAATCTTCAAAAGCTAACAAATTCAAAACACTACGCACACCGCTCTTTCCCCGTAAATATATTCTATTATAAAATAACCCCCAAAGTGAATAGTTTTATTAATTTTACTCTCCTGAAAAAGCTTTTTCAGGCAAAAACAACAAAAGAATGGGTTTTATCTATAACTTAGTCTGACATTCTCTCTGCTGCAGTAAGGACAATAATGATAATTGGATTCCGGACTGAAGCTTCTTGCGCATATTTTACAAAATTTTTCTTTAATCAGTCTTGTTCCGCAGTATGGACAATTGCTTGCCCCCGCGATTGAAACTCTTTTGCGACAATTATCGCACCATTTATTAAGATTTTTTTTCAAATATCGGTTTTCGGCTTTTAATTCTTGTATTTCTTCTTTTTGAACTACTTTTTCAACTCCGGTATCTTTTCTATCCTCTTCTCTACCAATCTTTCTTCCGATGTAATTACCAATCATCGCGCCTAAAACCGTTCCCGTACCCTTACTTTCTTTGCTACTTACAGCTTCACCAATAATCGCGCCCGAAACAGCTCCGGCAGTCCCGGCAGATGCTTCATGTTTTCCACAGCTAGAAAAAAGAATTAAAAAACAGATTAAAGAGATTGATAAAAAGAATTTAGAATTTTTCATATTTAATTTTTTTCAACAATTTTTTTGATATCTTTTCTGTTAACCCAACCAACTTGACCATTAAATTTAACTTTATAAAAATCATCTGATTTTTTATTTATTACAGCCTCTTTTGCTAATGGAATAAAACCTAGTTGTTGGAAATTCTTACTTGGACCTGACCACAAAATTGCTTTTGGCACAACAACAACACCACACCTGGAAAGATCAAAACTGTGGCGTACAACTAAACCAACACCAAGTAAAATAACAAAAGAAAACAACGCGAGTATAACAGCCTTGCTCTTCTTCTTATACAAAACCCTTAAGAACAAAAATAAAATAAACCATAAAACTAAAAATGCGAATTGGAAGGAAAAAACAGGAGCGGATCGAATTAAAGAAATAGAATAAATTTTAAAGTTTTTTAAAGCTTTTATAAAACTATTTTTGGATATTTTTTTATTTTTACTAAACAACCTGTTTTGAAGTAGGGTTATATTTTCTAAAAGTTCCCCACGACCGAAAACACCCCATTTATTTTCAGCTCTTCTCCAATAAAGCAAGGCTAGACCATCTTTACCCAATTTGTACGCGCAA
>JAUWHS010000082.1 GCA_030605785.1 bacterium | reverse complement strand
AGTAATTTATTTAAGTAAACTTTTGATTCATCATATTTTTTTAATTTTTCAAGACAATCACTGATTCTAACATAGGCTTGTGGCATTGAGTTTGGCAGCGAGGTAACTTTTTTAAAGTTTGCTTCAGCTTGTTCATATTTTTCTTGTGAAAATAATGCTTCGCCTAAATTAAAAATATACTTTGGTTCAGTTGGATTTAGATTTATTAATTGATTGTAAATATTTTCAGCCTTTGTGTATTCCTTGTTTAAAAAATACGCGTTAGCTAAGTTGAAAATTATCATTGGATGTTTTCCGCCGCCTTTTTTAATTGAGTTTTCATAAGCTTGAATTGCTTTGTCGTATTTTTTTAATTGAAGACTTAGCTGACCTAAAGTATAAAATCCTTCAACTGTATCAAGATCTCCCTGGGTTGATTTTTCAAAATATTCCCATGCTTTATTTTCATCTTTCTTTTCCAAATATAGTCTTCCAAGATTGTGATATGCTTTTCCATAATACGGTCTTAAACTAATAGCGTTTTTTAAAGTAGTTTCCGCTTGATCATATTTTTTTTGTTTGATAAGCAATGTACCTAAATTATTATAAGCTTCCGCGTAATATGGAAAAATATAAATTGCTTTTTGCAATGCTGCTATGGCTTTTTCGTTTTCTCCTTTTAATGAAAACGCGACGGCAACATTACTCCATGGATCAGAATAAAATTTATCAAGATCAATTGCTTTTTTATAATGTTCAATTGCTCTATCTAATTGATTTGATTCAGATAACGCGACTCCTAAATTATTATGCCCGCGAGCTTTTTGTGGCGCCTTTTGTACAATGTCCTCCCAGAACGTTACGGGTGTCTCCCATGTTAAATTTCTAAAATATGCCGTTGTTCCTAAACATATAACAAGTAGTGATATAACGACTGTTTGCCCCTGAAATTGTTTGAAAAAATTTGGAAGTTGTTTGATGTTTGATTGCAAATATTTAATCGCGTGCGCAATTGCGATCGCGAAAATAAACATTAAACCAATTGAGGCAAGATATGCTTTGTAATCACAAATTAATTCAGGGGATGGGATAATGGTTGAACGAGGAGCGATTGAAATTAAAAACCACAATAAGCCAAATGCTAAATATCCTAATTTCTTTTTTATCGCGAAATAAATTGTTGAAATATAAATTGTCGCCAATGCTACAAATGGTAAAAAAGCGTCAGCTGAAAAAAAGCTTTCTGATAATTTCCAATCATATTCGACACTTAAATTAAAGGGCCACAAGTACATTGTGATGTAGTGCAAGATAACTTTAAAACTGGAAGTTAAAAAACTTCCGGCGGTTATTAAATCATGCGCGTGTGGTGTTAAAATATTTCCGCGATTATTTCCGGTTGTGAGTTGTAATGTTACAACGCGCTTAAAAAGATCAAATGATAAATATCTGAAAAGAACTATCGCAAAGACAAATGTAAATCCTGCATAAAGAGGAACTCTTGTTTTGAAGCTTTTCCAATTTTGATTTGAAATAAAAAACCAATCAACAAGAAGAAGTAGAAATGGTGTTACAATTATCATCTCTTTTGTACCAAAAGAAAGTAAGGCAATTGCGGAACTCGCAATAATTAATCCAACTTTTACAAGTATATCTTTTGCGTGAAAAGCTCTAGTGAATAGAAGTAACCCTGTTATAACAAATAATGTTCCTAGCCCTTCAAGTCTGGCTTGTATTGTGTAAGAAACAGCTTGTGTTTGAACTGGGTGTAGTAGAAAAAGCGCGGATGTTATAAAAGCGATTAATGAAGCGTTTTTGTTTAAAAAAGATTTTTTTTCTAAAAATTTACACAGACTCATTATGAGATAAAAAAGCGCTATACCCGCAAGAATGTGTATAGCCAAATTAAAAATTCTGTAAGAAATCGGATTGAAACCGGTCATTTCATAATTAATTCTGTTTAAATAATCTCCCATCCATCTTGGGCTTTTGTACCAACGAGAAAGAGGATTATCAAATCGAATAGAAAATTTCTTAGAAATGTTTGCTAGATCATCAAATTGAAATGGATACCAAAGTGATGGATAATAAAAAAGAGTTGTTATGATTGTTAAAATCGCTGGAGGGATAACCTTTTCCCAAAAACTTGATGTCTTTAAGTTTGTTTGATTAGAAGTTTCTCGTGGAATATCTGCGACAAAGGCTCTTTTTTTTGCCATACTACTATCTCCCTTTTTGTAATATGATTTGTTTATTCACTTAGAAATATCATGTTTATGTGAATAAGTTTTTCTAGTGCAAATTTTAATATAAAATACAGATATGTCTAATAAAACAACAAGAAAGGTTTTTATTATGAATAATGAATTATTTAAATTTTTAGCCCAAATGGCAACGCTTGTACCGGCTTTTTTAATCGCTTTATCTTTTCATGAATTCGCGCACGCATTGGTTGCGACTCTTTTGGGCGATAACACAGCAAAAAAAAGTGGTCGATTAACTTTAAATCCTCTAGCGCATATTGATCCAATGGGTCTTTTATGTTTAGCTGTTTTTTATGTTGGTTGGGCAAAGCCTGTTCCCTTTAACCAAAATAATTTTAAGCGCCCAAAATTGTATTCTATTTTAACAGCTCTTGCCGGTCCGATAGCAAATTTTATTTTAGCTGTTTTTTGTTTTGCTTTAGTTCGATTTTTTCCTATTTATATTTTCCCTTTGGCTTTTGCAAAAAGTTTTGTTCAAATTATTGAAACAACAGCTTATATAAATGTAATGTTAGGTGTTTTTAATTTATTACCTATTCCTCCTCTTGATGGAGGTCATCTAATTACAACCTTTTTGCAAAGTAGGTATCCAAGATTTGTTTTTTGGCTTTATCAGTATTCGATGTTTATTTTAATTTTTTTAATATTTTTTCCAATTACAAGAAATTGGTTATTTCAATTAATTATTTTGACATACACTTTTTTAAGAAATTTAGTTTTTTAAAACATTTATTGTTTAAAGCGCTAAGTGTTAAATTTTATATTATTCTAGGAAGATAAAATGGAAAAACAGTTAGAGAATTTAAAAATTGGAACGGTTCAGGTTTTACCCGAAGAAGACTTTAAGAAAAAATTGGCTTCCGGTAAAAAATTAAATATCAAATTAGGAATGGATCCAACAGCGCCGGATCTTCATTTAGGTCATGCTGTTGTGTTGAACAAACTTAAACAGTTTCAGGATTTAGGTCATAACATAATTTTTTTAATTGGTGATTTTACAGCAAGAATTGGTGATCCAAGTGGTAAATCTAAAACTAGACCACCTTTAACAGAAGAAGAGATTAAGAAAAATTCAAAAACATATTTTGATCAAATAAGTAAAATTTTGGATCCATCGAAAACAAAAGTTGTTTATAATTCAGAATGGCTTTCAAAATTAACAATTTCTGATTTGGTTAAAATTGCGGGAAAAATTACACTTGCGCGTTTAATTGAGCGTGAAGATTTTCAGAAAAGATTAAAAGAAAATGTTTCGATTGGTTTTCATGAACTTTTTTATCCAATTTTCCAGGGTTATGATTCGGTTGCTCTGAAAGCTGATGTTGAACTTGGTGGAACCGATCAAACATTTAATTTGTTGATGGGGCGCTTTTTACAAGAGCAGTTTGATCAAGAGCCACAAGTTATTATGACATTACCAATTTTGGAGGGTCTTGACGGTGTCCAAAAGATGTCAAAAAGTCTTAACAACTATGTTGGACTTTGGGAAGACGCTGATGTCGCATACGCAAAGTTAATGTCTATTTCAGATGAATTGATGTGGAAATATTACACACTTCTTTTAAATACGTCTGATGAAGAAATTAAAAAAATGCAGCAAGGTATAAAAGATGAGACTTTGCATCCAATGAAATTGAAAAAAGAAATGGCTTTTAAAATAGTTGAACGTTTCTGGTCTAAAAAAGAGGCTGAAGAGGGGCAACAAAAATTTGAATCTTTGTTTCAAAAAAAAGATTATTCAAAAGCGACAGAAATTCAGTTACCAAAAGATACAAAAAATCCAATTTGGATTGTTGAATTATTAAAATTGTTAAATTCTGTTTCTAGTACTTCTGAAGCTAAAAGATTAATTGAATCAGGCGCTGTTTCTATTGATAATGAAGGGATTAAAGATTTTAAGGCTGAAATTATTTGGAAATCGGGACAAGTTATAAAAGTTGGCAAACACAGAATTTATAAAATCAAGTAAGTTTATTTTATAAAATACGAATAAAAAAAAGAACCTTAAAAATATAAGGTTCTTTGAATCTTTTTAATTATTTTATCTATTATTATGTTTTGTTCTTTTGCTATTTGGTGTTCCCATATTCTAAATATTTTCCAGCCTAACTTTTTATAATGATTAATAACTTCCTTATCTCTTTGTTTGTTTCTTTCAATTTTGGCTTCCCAATATTCTTTTCTTGTTGCGGGCATTCTGCAATGTTTTTTGCACCCATGCCAAAAACATGAATCTAAGAAAATTACGGTTTTGTATCTTTTTAATAGAATATCCGGCTTCCCAAAATATTTAGTTGAATTTTTTCTGTATCTCAACCCTTTTTGCCAAAGGGCTTTTCTAAAAGTGATTTCAATTTTTGTTTCTTTGCTTCTCACCAAGCTCATTATTTCACTGCGTTTTTGCTTTGAAACAGTGTCTGCCATTCTTTTTTATCCATTTTTTTATTTTTCAATATATTTTAATAGATTATTTCCGATAGCCTCTATCGCGCTAACTGTCATGGCATTTCCCGCCTGGTTCAACAAATAAGCGCCGGTGATTTTGTTTTTTGCTTTTTGAGCTAAGCTTTTTGGAAAGCCTTGCAAAAGCAATGATTCAAAACCTGATAATTTTCTAAATTTTCCATTTTTTACATATAAAATTCCATGTCTTCTTGTTCTCAATGTTGGTATTTTATTTCGGTATAATCTTAAATCTGATTGGCGTGTGTCTAAAACTAAATAATCTTTTTTTAATAAATCTTCTACTTTAAATAATCCTTTATTGTATTTATTGTTCAAAAATTTTAGAAATGTTTTATAAGTTTTTTTTGTATCGTCAAATTCCAACCCGTCCTCCGAAGCTTTAGCGAAGGAGGATTGGCTATCATCAATCAAATAATTTTGTATTTGTGGCGCGCTGACAGGTTTTGGCCATTCAAAGTGTCTGTTTTCTTTTACTAAATCTTTTCTGATCCCAACAAAATAAATTCTCTCTCTCATTTGCGGGACACCATAATGTAAGCTACTTAAGACTTTGTGATAAACTTTGTATCCGGCTTTGTCTAATTCTTCCAAAATAATTTTTAATGTTTTTCCGCTTTCGTGATTAACTAATCCCTTAACATTTTCTAAAATAAAATATGGCAAATTTTTGCCATTCATTATTCTTATCAACCCATAAATAATTTGCCCTCGTTGATCATTCATTCCTTTTCTTTGACCGACAAGAGAAAAAGACTGACATGGGAAACCTGCGATCATCAAATCAAAATCAGGCAAGTTATCAGGATTTATTTTCATCAGATCGCCATAATTTTTTTCCAGATTCCCAAAGAATTCGCGATATGTTTTTTCGGTGTGTTTATCTATTTCAGAAAAAGCGACACAGTTTAAGCCTATATTTTGAAGTCCAAGTCTGCCTCCTCCAATGCCTGCGCAAAAATCCATGAATTTTAGATTTGTTTCTTGTTTTGTTTTCATAACATTATTTTTAATTGAATCATTAATACCTGATTTATAAAATCAAGTAAGCTTATTTTATAAAATACGAACAAAAAAAAGAACCTTAAAAATATAAGGTTCTTTTTTTTATGAATAAAATTACTGTTGAATTTCAGGACTTTTAACGCTGTGTTTATTGTCTATAAAATTAATATCTTCTATTTCAGGATTATCACTGTTTAATTTATTAATTACCGCGACTCTTTTAAAAAGATGTGGATGAGTAGAACATACTTCTGCAAGCCATCTGCTAATACTTGGTTTTTCTTGGCTCTTATCAATAAAGTTTGAGACATTAATCTTTTTATAAAGTTTTTTACCTGCAGCTAAAATAAGAAGGCCACTTATAGCTCCTTTTGGTGATAAATTATATCCGATGTTGTCACATGTATATTCACGCGCTCTTGAGTATGCTGAGTTTAAGAATGGAATAAATCTTGCAGGTAAAGTCATAACTGACCTGGTCCAATGAATATGTTTTCTTTTTATGTGTCCTAATTCGTGACCAATTATAAATGAAACGGCGTCTTCTCCTTCTTCATGAGCTATTTCAAAAATGTCTGAAAACAAAACAACGAAATTTGTATTTGAAAGTCTTGTCGCAAATGCGTTTAAAGCTCCATTTCCTTGTAGAATGTACATGTCAGGGACTTCATCTAAACCTAGCTTTTTAGATTGACTGTATAAAATATCAAAAGTTTCCGGAAACTGATCTTTACTAACTTTGATTGCATTCCCTTTTATGTAGCCCACCAATATTATAGACATTAATTTCATGAAAAGGATGAACATTCCTATATAAATAAATGCGACTAAATATGTGGTTAAAATCGAAGGATTTTTAAATAGAACTGTAGCCAAAATACAATATAACAAAAGACTTATTGTTGACATGATTCCGAAATATAATCTTTCTTTGAAACTGACTTTGAATTTCATAATTTTTATCCCTATTTTTTGAGAAGCTACTATTTTTACATACAAGTTAAGATACGTGTTTTTTGTGGTTTGTCTAATGTAACAGGGCTTTTTTTTGATTTCGATACATGTAATTGTATTTTTAATTGAATTGTTGATTGCCATTCTAGAAAAAATGATGAGTCACAATTAAGTCTTAGAGGGTGGAGTCTGGAAGGTGAAGACGTTATTATTACCAGAGTCTTTTTTTGGCAGAGGATCGACCGGAACCAGATTTAAGATAATGTTCAAATTTTAAGGCTTTGTTTTTATCTGAGAAAGCAATGTATGTAACTAATTTCCATGGAATATACTTGGCAGTATGTATAGAGCCTTAGTTCACATGCATGTAGAAATAAAATCACAAATTCTTATAGATATTGTATTTTGAGAGTATTGTTTTGAACGGACAGAGCCTGAATTGTTTTTGTAACATTTTTATGTTAGCTTTACTTTTCCTTATTATTTTGGGGGGCAAAGTATTGTATTAAAAATATAATCGATTTTGTATGGGTAAAAAGCATATTAAATGCTCTTCGGTTATTTTATGCCCAAAATCTCTTTATTGTTTATCACAGTATTATTATGTTTAATAAATCCAATGGAAAGGTCTTATGTTTAAATTAATTTTTTCTTTTGTGGTCTTTTTTTTTTATATTTCCTAATTTTTCAAATGCAAATCAGATTATAACAGCGTCTTTACATGAAAAGTTTTTTTTAACAGATACTAATAGAAGAGCTATGCAAAATTTAGGCTATAAGATAAATGATTTTGTAGTTGATTATTTGAGTGAACTTAATAAAAGAAAGGTTTTTGTAGGAAAGTCATACCAAGAAATAAATGAAATATTTAAGAAATATGAGATTTTGGGAGATTCTCAAAGTTTATCTTCGGTATTTGAACAAATTAATACTATTGCTGATAATTCAATTTTTTTAAATAACAAATACATAGGGCATATGTTTACGACGGCGTTATTTTTTCCTATTTTAATTAATTCGGTTATTGATGCTATGAACTTTGACATGTCAAGTGATAATGTTTCAAATTTTGTTTGCGGAATTGAGGAACAAACTATTAATTGGCTGACAGAGATTATGGGATATGAAATACCTACGATAAAAACAAAAGGAATTCCTGTTTCTGGGGGAATTATAACTAATGGGGGGACAATAGCTAATCTTAAAGCATTTCTTATTATTAGAAATAAATACTTGGCATCTAGAGGTATAGACTTGACATTGGATGGATTATTATCTTTGCCAAAAGATCAAAAATTGATTGTTTTTGTTTCAAAAGATGCTCATTATTCTTGGAAGAAGATTGGAGGATATGTTGGACTTGGTTCAGATAGTATAGTTGAAGTAGATGTAGATGAAGATTTTAGAATGGATATAAATGACTTAAAAGATAAGATACAACAAGCAAAGCAAGATGGAGCGGCTATCTTAGGGATAATTGCTAATGCGGGGTCAACGGGAGTGGGTTCAATTGATCCATTAGAAGAAATAGCCGCGCTTGCTCGAGAAAATAATATTTGGTTTCACGTTGATGCAGCTTATGGAGGAGCATGCGCTCTTACCCAGAGGCATAAAGAATTAAAGAAGGCTATGTATGCTATAAGATTGGCTGATTCTATAACATTAGATCCTCATAAATTATTATATATACCATATAATTTGGGAAGTTTATTAGTTAAACGTCGTAGTAATCTTTGTTATATAAAAGGGATAGAAGATATTGAGGATGTAAAATTATTAGGGGAAGCAATTCAACAGCCAAGAAGATTTGATGCTTTTAAGTTATGGATAACATTGAAATTTATGGGAATAGATAATCTATCAAATTTGATAGATTATACAATAAATATGACTTTTTACATGCGCGAATTATTAAAAAATGCAGAGGATTTTGAAAATTTGAGTAACCCTCAAATGAATATTTTTGTTTTTAGATATGTTCCCAAATATTTGAAAAAAGAGCTTGATCTTGCTATTGCTAATAAGGATTGCAAAAAGATAGAGGATATAAATAAACAATTAAATGAACTTACAGTAGAAATTCAAAAAGCATTACAAAAAAAAGGCGGTACTTGGCTTTCGTATACTATTATTGGAAAATCGAAATATAATAAATATTCTGAAAATAAAAAAAATTTAAATAATAATATAACAGTATTTAGATTGTGTTTAATGAATCCTTTTATAGATCCACAAACTTTAAATGAAAGTTTTTTAACTATTAGACAAATTGCAGAAAAAGTAGCAAAAGTAAAAGAGCCTATAGTTGAATTACCTCAAATACCTTTTATATCAACTGAAATTCTAAAAGGAGTTGATTCTTTTAGAAAGTATTTTGCAAATTTAGATAATAAAGAAGAAGTTAGAAAAATAGGAAAAAGTGTAATTGATATTATTACTTGTAGTAGGCCTAACAATAAAATAATTGATTTAGATTTTCAAGAGCGTGTTCCTAAAATGTCTTCTCCTACGGAGTATGTATTATCAATTTTACAAGGAGTTTATGAAGATTCATTTAAGTTTAAAAAGGACAAATTTGTAGATATACCGTTTATTTCTATTCTTGGTAGCTCTGTTTTTGCTGCATTTAATCAAAATCAAATAGTCTTTGAGACCTCTCCGGCATCAACAATAATAGAAAATAAACTTGTACATAGTTTGGCAGAGCTTGTTGGGTACAAATCTTTTATGATAAAAGAACGTACTTCGAATGTTTTAATTAAGTCCGGTGGAATAGTAACAAATGGGTTGTCGCCTTCTTTATTAACTATGCTTCTTGTTGCGAGGAATAAACTATTTCAACAGAAACAAGATGATAAAAAAGGGGTTACAAAAATTGGGTTAAGAATTGCGGCTCAAGATGATGATTTAGTTTTTATTACTTCTAAGTCTCAAGAATCTAAAATGAAAGAATTAGCCAATATTGTAGGATTTGGTTTACAAAGAATAATTATTGTTGATGAGGTTAATGGCAATACTAATATTGATGCTTTAATGGAACAAATTTATATATCTAAAAAGTTAAATAAGACCATCTTAGCTTTAGATATTTTTATATCTAATATAGAAACATTAGATATGGTCAAATTAAAACAATTATGTGAATTTGAAGAGATCTTTATTAATATAACCTTAACTAAAAATTCAAGGGAAATATTAAACAAGGAAAAAAGTTTTCGTGAAGAACTTGCGGATGTTGCTGATTCTATGGTATTGGATTTGCCGGATTGGTTTAATATGCCATATGGAATTGGAATAATTTTGTTTAAAGATCATGATATATTAGAATCATATCTTAAGCAATCAGCGCCATATTGTTTGCGACAAGCAGAATCTTCAGTGATGTGTAATATAGGTTCTTATTCTATTGAAGGTTCTAAGGGATTTCAGGCTTTTCAGTTGTGGATTGCATTACAGTATATGGGGGTTGATACATATAAGCAGTTTTACAATTCACCAATAGATTTACAGATTACATAGGAGTTGCATAATATTAGATCTTATTTGAGGCTGATGATTAAAAGTCTTGTATCTCAGACCTAAGATTTTGATGTAGAGACAATTTATTGAATGTTTTCTTTATATTTTGTTTCTTAAACTCAAAATCGTTAAAAGAAACAATCATTGAATGATTTATTTATTAATAATATATGATCTAATTAATCAAATTTCATTGCCATGATAGTCAATCATGGCGGCTCCTCGTTGACGCGTTTCGCAACAAAGATGTTGAATTTGATTTTAGCTTGCAACATATACAGACTGTTTTTTCTTGTATTGGGCCAAGTATAAAAACAATTAAAACGTATGGTTTTACAAAGCTTAAACAGGATGGTAATGTTGTTGCTGCACAAGATCTAATGAAATTTGAAATTTAATTATGGGAAAACAGGTTATGTCAGAAAACATTATCTTAGTTGATAAAAATGATGTTCAAATAGGAAGAGGAGAAAAACTTCAGGTTCATAAAGACGGACTTTTGCATCGTGCATTTTCTATATTTATTTTTAATTCAAAAAATGAATTGATGTTGCAAAAAAGACACAAAGAAAAATATCATTCTGGTGGTTTGTGGTCTAATACCTGCTGTAGTCATCCAAAAGATGGAGAAAATACACTTAAAGCTGCTCATCGCAGATTAAAAGAGGAAATGGGTTTTGATTGCGATCTTAAAAAAAAAATCAGCTTTTCCTATAAAATTGAATTTGGAAATGGATTTATAGAAAACGAAGTAGATCATGTTATTTTAGGCAAATTTGATGGTCAACCAATTTTAAACCCTAAAGAAGTCGAAGATTATAAATATGTAACCAAAAACGAACTCTTGGAAGACGTTAAAAATAATCCCGATATTTATACCTACTGGTTTAAAAAAATTATAAGTAGAGTTATAAACGACATTTTTTAAAGAACGGCTTTTTTTTACCAAAGTCTTTTTTTGGCAAAGGATCGACCGGAACCAGATTTAAGATAATGTTCAAATTTTAAGGCTTTGTTTTTATCTGAGAAAGCAATGTATGTAACTAATTTCCATGGAATATACTTGGCAGTATGTATAGAGCCTTTTTCGTTGTGTTTTTTTATTCTGAGTTTTAAGTCTGAGGTTTGTCCAATATATATTTGATCAGGAAAACGAATTGATCGTATTAGATAAACATAGTTCATGAAATATATGTCCTCCTACGCTAAAGCTTCGGCGGACAGCCTACGCTTTCGAGTAGATAGTCAATAAAAATAACTTTAATTTATTCCGTTAAAAAAATGGCCTGCCAGCCGAAGCTTTAGCGTAGGCTGGCGGGGCTGACGAGACTCGAACTCGCGGCCTTCCGCGTGACAGGCGGACGCTCTAACCAAACTGAGCTACAGCCCCTTACAAAAAGAATTCAATTTTTCGAATATTTTGAAGGATGTTATCAGTCTGCCAAAAATTATTCATTTTGCAAGGAAAAGACAGTTTTTTCTTTTTTGACGTAAATCTTTTTAAATGCTAGTTTTTACAGACATTTTAGGGGGATTCGGGGATTTTAATTGTGTGTATAATATTTTAATATTTTTTTCCAAAGGCCAAGACATGAAAAGTAGAGTATTTGTTTTCAGAAGTTACAAACAAAAAATTGCTACATTTTTTTCAATTATATTGAGTTTGAATTTGATTTTGCCGTCTCTTGCCATGGCGAAAGAAAATGAGATTAAATGTGAAGCAGAGCATTATAATGAACTTGCGAATTTACATTTACCGTCTTTAGTAAAACAGGAAATGAAAGAAGCTGAAGAAGCTGAAAAAATTAATGATTTAAATAAAGAATTGAAAGAAGGACAAGGCAAAGATTTTAAACAGGCTGGAATTGGGCAAGTAGAAGCATTGAGACTTTTATACAAAATGTTTGCGTCTCAAGAAGATCCAGGGAAAAGCGCTATTACAAATGTTCTTAATGAAAATACTTTAAATGATTTAAATGCTTTTTGCGGTGATAAATCATCATTGCAAGATCATCTTTTTTCTAAACTAAATTATACTCAGACAAAGATTGGAAAGATTCAATTACAAAAAATGTTGTTTTATCCAACAACTAATATTTCAGATTTAAAACAGCGACAAGAAATTGTTCGTAAACTTATATTAGATAAAAATTTATTTAATGATTTAGATGGATATCTCAAGAAAATTAAAAAAGCAGAATCTGAATTTGCATGGTTTTTTAAATCATTAGAAAAAGAGATTCATGATTATTTCGAAAAAATGTATTTTAGCAAATCATTTTTGAAGGGTGCGAATAAAAGTTCTCTTGGAATGGAATATTGTCACGATGTTTTGAATTTGGGATTAATTTTGCCTTTAATGGTAGTGGGAGTTGCTGGTGGAGCAACTGCGGCTTATAAAGTTGGAATGATTGATGGTAGAATGCTGTTTGGCATGTATGGGGGGCTTACGATAGGAGTTGTTGAAACGCTTATTATGACTGCTATCGCAAAAGCTTTTGGAGCTCCGAATATGATTGATGAAATCGAAGATAAAGTTATAACAGCTAAAAATATTCAACAAAAAATGATTGATGTTGCGACATTGGAAAACGCTGTTCAATGTATTGTTCAAAAAACGCAAAGTTATACACCAATTATAAAAAAGATTTCTCATCTTAAGCAAGATGACAGAAAAGCTAAAAAGTTTTTGAACTTATTAAATAAAAAAACATTTAAAGGTAAGCCTTCAGTTTTAAGCTTTCAAGGAAGAGTATTGGCTTCTTATAAGCAAATGTACGAAGTTAAAGACAACTTAATTAATCAATTGAAAGCAGTTGGTGAGCTTGATGCGTATCTTTCTATCGCAAAGCTTTATAAAAAACACGCGACAAATGAAAACACGCGATATTGTTTTGTTAATTATTTAGAACAAGAAAATCCATATTTTGAAATTAAAGATTTTTGGCATCCTGAATTAGATCCAAATAATGTTGTTACAAATGATGTTGAACTTGGAAAAGATAACAACAGAAATATTATTTTGACCGGTCCAAACGCAGGTGGTAAATCTACAATTCTTAAAGCTATTACGACTAATCTTATTTTGGCGCAATCTTTTGGAATTGCGCCTGCTAAGAAGTTAACAATTACTCCGTTTGCTCTCATAAATACTTACCTCAATATTACAGATACAATTGGTAAAGAATCTTTGTTTCAAGCTGAAATGAATAGATCGAAAGAACTTATTGATAGGATTAAGAATTTAAAACCGGGTGAGTTTAGTTTTATTATTATGGATGAAGTATTTACAGGAACAAATCCTAAGGAAGGCGCGGCCGGTGCTTATGGTATTTTGAAGTATCTTTCAAAGTTTGGACATCACTTGTCAATAAACGCAACTCATTTTGTTGAACAATTAAGCCGACTTGAAAAAGATACAAATGGAATATTTAAAAACAAGAAAGTTTTTGTTAATAGGGACGAAAACGGTAAAATTTCTTGTCCTTATACCTGGAAAGATGGTACAACTGATCAGGCTATCGCGCTTGATTTATTGCAACAATCCGGTGGATTTGATGATGAAATTTTAAGCGAAGCTTATAATATTTTGAATGAAAGTTCAGGCTCCGTTGTTGCAGCAGCTTAAATATTAAATAAAGGTTTTTAAATAAAGGGTTTCTTATTAAAAAAGAAACCCTTTATTTGTTGGTTTTTACATTGTTTTTTGTTTGTGCTAGATTTTGAACTTTCAGAGTTTAAAACTCTTAGGGTTTCAAACCCTTTTGGGACGTTTTTTAGTTTACATTACATAATTTTTTTTTGGGGTGGGTTTCATGTTTTATATCAACAGAATTTCAAAACAATTATTTTTATTGTCTACAGTTATATTTTTACAAGCTGGACTGTGTTTAGCTAATAGTGCTGAGTTTGCAAGCCCCGCAGGTGTCGCGAAAGTAACAAAGGGTGTATCCGAGTTTGGGTATTATAATGATATTGCGGATTTGTATTTGCCAACGTTGTCTGTTCAGGAAAAAGAAGAAAATGAAGCGCAAATGAATGTTATCAATGAAAATGCAAAATTGAAAGCGGGGCAAGAATTTAAAAAGAAGGCGATAGAAATTGGCCAAGTTGAAACATTGCGTCTTTTGTATCATATTTTTGCCGGTGGAGTTAAAGATCAAAAATCTGAATTAAATAATGAAAAGCAAAGGATTCTGAACAAAAATGTTTTTGATGATCTTAATGTTTTCTGTGGTGATAAATCAGATCCAAATAAAAATCTATTCAAGCATATCGATAATACAGTAACTACTGCGGGTAAAATTCAATTACAAAAAATGTTGTTTATGCCAACTTCGAATATCAAAGAGTTAAAACAACGACAAGAAATTGTTCGTTTGTTAATTAAGGACAAAAAATTATTTAAATTATTAGAAAAAGAGTTGGAACAAATTAAAAAAAATGAACATGAACTTGCATGGTTCTGGAAAGTTTTAAAAGATGGAAAATTGTCTGACTTTTCTCGTGAATTATATTTTAATAATAAAGTTTTTAATGGCGCTAATACAAAACAATTTCCTATGGGACTGAAGCACGATATAATCAACATGCAGTTATTGCCGGCTTCTATTCCTTCTATCGCTGTTATGGGTTCTATTTTATGGATTGGTGTGACGATTAATGCGCCCTGGATTAGTCTTGCAGAAGTTATGGCAAAAGCAGGCGCTTGGGTTTTCGGTTATAATTTGCTATTTAATGGCGCATTCAAGATGTTTGGTATAAATAATGTTTTCGATTCCGCGAACGCAAATTATAAACGAATTCAATGGGTTCACGGTAAAATGTCTTCTGTCGCAGCACTGGAAAATTCGATTCAAAATATTTCTAAATTAAGTTTGAATTATGATGTAATCAAAAACGCGCTACCCGGTTTAGTTCAAAATGATGTAGAGACTAATAAGTTTTTAAAAACATTAAGTACCAGAACGTTTAAAAAGAAATATTCAATGTTTAGTTTGAATGGTAAAATTTTATCTTCTTACAAAAAGATGTATGAAGTTAAAGATAAATTAATTGATCCGTTAAGATCTGTTGGTGAACTTGATGCGTATCTTTCAATCGCGAAACTTTATAAAAAATATGAAACAAATAAAAACGCAAAATATTCATTTGTTAATTATTTAGAACAAGATAAACCGGCTTTTGAAATTAAAGATTTTTGGCATCCTGAATTAGATTCAAACAAAGTTATTACTAACAATATTGAGCTTGGACAAAATAACAGAAACATTATTTTAACAGGTCCAAATGCCGGTGGTAAATCTACAATTCTTAAAGCGATTACGATTAATATCATGTTGGCGCAATCTTTTGGTGTTGCTCCGGCCGCGCAAATATCATTAACACCGTTTTCTTTAATGAATACATATTTGAATATTACTGATTCAGTTGGTCAAGAATCTTTATTCCAAGCGGAAATGAATCGAGCTAAAAAACTTATTGATATGGTTTCAGATCTTAAGTCGGATCAATTTAGTTTTGTAATTATGGATGAAGTCTTTACCGGAACAAATCCTGAAGAAGGTTCCGCTGCCGCTTACGGTATTCTTAAAAAACTTTCAAGACTTAATCATCATTTATCTATAAACGCTACACACTTTGTAAAACAGTTAGGTACTCTTGAAGATGATACAAAAGGTATTTGTAGAAATTATAAAGTTTATGTGAATAAAGATGATGACGGACGAATTAAGTTTACATATAAACTAGAGCAGGGTTTAACTGATCAAAAAATAGCATTAGACTTATTAAAGCAGTCCGGATTTGATAGTGATATTTTGCGTGAAGCGCGCCAGGCAATGAACAGCAACAAAGCTTCTTTGGTTGCATCTGCCGCTTAAATATTAGACTTCTTCTGAAACCCCATCAAAGTTAAGGTTAAGTCTTTACGTAATCAGTATGAGAAGAACGGAATAAGGGGAATTGTTGATGTTGTAAATCCAGGTTTTATGTATACATCTTGCAAAATGCCCCTATCGATGCCATAATGAGTCTCAATGTGGCATCGGTAGGGGCATTTTGTATTTAAAGAGGTGTAATAATGCAATTTATTAAACGTTTTTTTAATAAACCGGATCAAAGTTTTTTTCTATTTGGTTCTCGAGGAACTGGAAAATCGACTCTTATTCATGCGCTTTATAAAGATGCTTTATGGATAGATTTGTTGGATCCGGAGGTTTTGAGGGCTTACAGCGCTCGGCCTGAGCGCTTGTTCGATTTAGTGAGGGGAAATCCGGAAAAAACAATTATTGTTATTGATGAAGTTCAAAAAATTCCATCTTTGTTGAGTGTTGCGCATTCTTTGATAGAGGAAAACAAAAAATTACAATTTATTCTAACCGGATCAAGTTGTCGAAAAATTAAACGGGTTGGCGCGGACTTGTTGGCCGGGCGCGCGCTACAGCGTAAGATGCATCCTTTCATTGCGGCAGAGCTTGGCAAATTGTTTTCTTTAGACCGCGCGCTTCAGATAGGAATGCTACCTGTAATTTGGGGGGCTGCTAATCCACTTGATTCACTTCAGGCGTATGTTGGACTTTACTTAAAAGAAGAAGTCCTAGAAGAAGGTTTGGTTCGGAATATTGAGAACTTTTCGCGCTTTTTGGAAGTTGTTAGCTTTTCTCACGCAACCGTTTTGAATATTACCAACATTGCGAGAGAGTGTGAGGTAAAGCGAAAGACCGTAGAAAATTATATTGAAATTTTAGAAGATTTATTGTTGGCATATAAGGTTCCTGTGTTTTCCAAACGCGCGAAGCGTGATATGAGTATGCATCCTAAATTATACCTTTTTGATGTGGGCGTTTTTCGTGCTTTGAGGCCAAAAGGACCTTTGGATAGAGTTGAGGAAATAGATGGCGCGGCATTAGAGGGACTTGTTGTTCAACATCTTAAGGCATGGAGTGATTACAGTTTTGAAAAACATGACATTTCTTTTTGGCGAACTCGTTCCGGTGTTGAAGTTGATGTTGTTGTTTATGGGCCTCTCGGTTTTTGGGGTATAGAAATAAAAAATACAGCAAAGATTCATAGCGCTGATACAAAGCCTCTACAGTCTTTTTTGGTTGATTATCCAATGGCGAGAGGGATTTTGCTATATCGAGGAAAGGAGCGGTTGAAGCGAAATGGTATTTTATGCATTCCTTGCGATGAGTTTCTTTCTAATTTGCGACCAAACGAATTGTTGTGGAAGTAAGATTTTGTACCAATTTATAATTTTTTTTGTGATTGGTTAAAGTCCTGTGGCTTGTAATAAATGGTTGCGATAATTCCATTTTGTCGTTTGATTTGATAAACAACTTCTAAATTTTTAATTTCAGGAATCATCTCAGAAATCAGTGGAAATTTTTGATCCAATCTGTACCAACGCCTAGGTATTTCAATAATGTATGTGTTTTTTGGAATTTTGTTGTCTTGTTTCAAGAATTTTTCAAAATCTTTGCGGTTTTCTTTTCTAAGATTTTTATTGTCGATGTCTTTTGGTTTTATTCCGTAAAGGCTAATTGTTTTTAAATCTTTTCTTTTTAAATAATAATCAATATACGGCCCGTGAATATTCGCGTTTTGTTTTGCGTTTTTATTTAACCACTTTCCAGTTTCTAAGTTTGAATTAAACCAATAATCGGAACTAAATGGAATATCTTTTTTTTGCGCTCCCCCAAGCCCTTTTGTAATTTTATTGTAAAACGTTGTTTGATATGGGTGTGTTGTGATTACTGAATAAATGTTTGGTATAAGAACTAAAATTAAAATTATTATTTCAATCAAGTTTTGCTTTAATTTAAACAATGATTGTTGTTCCAATTTTTTAGAAATAAATTTGGCAAAATTAATAATCCCAATTGTTGTAATAATTACAAACGGAACCATGAAAACCATAAAGTGTCGCAACCCATCGTAATGATTTACTTTTGGCATGCAGTGTCGCAAAACCGGTAATAGTAACCAGATAAGAAGTAAGAAGTTGATCTTTGTTTTTTTTATTATCGTGTACACAAATCCAATTACAAAGAATAAAAGCATTAAAACCGGAGTTGTGTAAAAAATTTGCTTTATCGAATAAAGATTCCAAGTTGAATTAATGTCTCCACCAATTCCAATAACATAGCGAGCAAGTGTATAAACAAATTTTGGCGCTTGTACTAAAAAATCATATTTACTGTTGTAATACCATGGTTGAAGTTGAGGATAGGTTATAAAGATAAATAAAAAAGCAATTAAAGCGCCAACTACAAAATGCATTAAAGTTCTTATTTTTACAGAACTGTCTTTTATTAAATTATTTATAAAATCGGGCAACAACCATAAACCTAGAATTGGAATTACAAAAACAGCGTCGGCTTTTGTCGCGATCGCGAGACCAAAGAAAAGAAACGATAGATATAAATATTTTAATTGTGTTTTTTTACCCAAATACCAATCAACAAAATACATTATTGTTAAGCTGAAAAACAAAACTTCAGGTAAATCTTTTATATTTGATAAGCTGTGTCCAAAAAATCTCGGAAAAGTCATTAGTATTAATACTGCGCAAAGCGCGGCAAAGTCTCCCCACCACCTTCGGACAAAAAAGAAAAACAGCAAAAAAAATAAGGCTGTTAAAATTGGAATTACAAAATGATGCGCAGGAACAGGAGATAACCAATTTAGTTTTTCAAAAAATATTTTGCACGTTGCTGCAGAAAGCATTGGCGTAAATGGCCAGACATGATGTGGCCGTGTTTTTACAATTAGATTATAAAAATTAGGATGATTATTTATTTTAGGTTCTTCATTTTTATAATCTAATTTTCCGGTTAAACAATAATTTAAATTTTTATGGCCAATTCCAAATTGTTCCGGATCATCAATCATTATTCCGTAATCTTGGACAAGAAAAAAACTTGTGATTAAATAAATTAAAATTGGAATTAAAACTAAATAGAACTGTTTTTTTTGATTCATTTTTTATCTCCTTTTAATGAACATATGTTTATTATTTTATATAGATTAAAAAATGAGTCGATAAAAAAGCGCCTAAAAAATAGGCGCTTTAAATATTTAAATAATTTTGTTTTTTACTTAAAATAACTTTTTAGCTTTTCTTTGTCCCCATTTGCCTTTGAGATACCAAGCATTAAAAGAAGTCTGGCTTTTCCGGTTGTTAAATCAGTTCCCAAAATAGCGCCATCTTTTTGTAAAATTTTTCCTCCACCCTGATCAGCATAAATAGGTAAAACTTTTCCATGATAAACTCGAGTTGTGATAACAATAGGAATGTTTTTGCCTAAAGCATACTTTACCGCTTCATACATTTTAGCATTAACGTTTCCTGCGCCAACGGCTTCAATAACTATTCCATCAACTTCTAAATCAACTGCGTGTCGAATAAAATTTCCATCTGAACCTGCGTAATCTGAAAGGATTACAACGTTAGATAATTTTTCCGGAATTGGAAATTTAGTTTGTTCTTCACGTTCATTAAATTTTATAACTTTGCCCATGTTGATGTATCCAAGATAGCCTTTTTCTCCGGAATTAAATGTTTGTACATTTGATGTTTGTGTTTTCCTTACATCTCTTGCGGCATTAACATATTGATTTAACGCGACAGTTACGCCCCAATTTTTTGCTTGAGGTGAAGCTGCCAAAATAACAGCGTTTAAAATATTTGCGGGACCATCAGGTGATACATCCGAAGCGTCACGCATCGCGCCAACAAAAACAACAGGCTTTTTGCTTTTTACCGTTAAGTCTAGAAAGTATGCGCCTTCAGCCATGGTGTCTGTACCATGAGTTACAACTACACCTTTAACTTTTGAATCTTTTAAAATTTCATCAACTTTTTTACTTAATTTTGACCAAAGTTCCGGTGTCATCTGAGAACTATCGATGTTTGAAAAATTCGCGACTTCTATGTTGGCCGCTTTTGAAAGTCCCGGAACCGCATCAATTAAATCTTTACCTGAAACAGCAGGAACAGCGCCACCTGTTTTTGGATCAGTTTTTTCCGCTATTGTTCCGCCGGTCGTGACAATTGTTATATTTGGTAGATCTGTTTCTTTTTTGATGTTGGTGATTGTTTTTGTTTTAACGATGGAAGTAATTTTTTTGATATTTTTATTTAGAAAGTCTTTTTTGTAGATCATTACAAAAATTGCCCCGCCAATAATTAGGGCGAGCAACAAAAAATATATCATTTTTTTCACAATAGTTTCTCCTTTTTTAACACAAGATTGAAAACAGAACACCTAATTAAATTAGAAAAAATTATCTGATCAAATCAATAAAATAGGCTTTTCCTTAAATATTTTGAATTTTTGCAAATTAATTTTACAGAAATATTTACTTTTTCCGAAAACCTTCATTATTCTTCTCTTGTTAACACCTTTTAGTGTAAAAAGAAGAAAGGAGATAAAAAGATAGTTTGTCAGTTTTTTTATTTTAGTAGTTAGAAAAAAGGAGAAGGAATCATGGATTTTAACGTAAAAAGCTTTGCTTTTACATCAGGGATTTTATGCGGCGCGTACTTTTTTTTCGCAGCAATTTTTGCGATGCAGAAAATAGCTTTCTTTGGATTTAGTAATCAAATGTTTGAATTATTTGCTACAGGTTACCCTGGATTAGCCGCAACTTTCATCGGCGCAATCGTTGGATTTATTTACGGATTAATTTATGGTGGTATTTTTGGCGCAATATTTGCATGGTTGTATAATTTTTGCTCAAAAAAGTGTAAATAATATTTAAAAAATAGAATAAATATTAAAAATGGCGTCAACTTTTTTTTAGTTGGCGCCTTAAATTTTTAAATTTTGGTTTGCTAAATGATAATTAAATTTTTAGGTTCCGGGCCGCATAATCCTATAATTAATAAAAAAGGGAAAAATAAAAGATTACAATCTTCAGTGATTCTTGAGTATAAAAAAATCAAACTGATGATAGATTGTACACCAAATGTTACAAAGCAATTAAAAAAAGTAAAACCGGATTATCTGTTAATAACTCACGCTCACCAGGATGCTGCCGGTGGATTAAAATTGATAAAAAATGTCAAATTACTTACAACTGCAAAATTATATTCTGAATTAAAAAAAAGATACTCTGTAAAACATTTAGAATTCATGAAACTCGATAAAATACATAAAATCAACGGATTGAAGATAGAGTATTTTAAAGTAACGCATGCAAAAGATTTTACTACTTACGGTTACAAAATAAGTGTTGGAAATAAAAAAATCATTTATGCGTCTGATTTTAAATATATTCCTAAAAAAAATGAGAAATATTTTAGAAACACGGATATTGCAATTGTTGATGGAGCCGGTTGGACTTTTACCGTATTCGGTCATCAATCTATAAAAGGATTTTTGGAATTGTCTAAAAATTGGAAAATTAAAAAAATATATTTTACTCAAATTGGCCGAAGAGTACCCAATTATGAAATTGCGCAAAAAGAAATTAAAAAAATTAATCCAAACGCGAATTTAGCTTGGGATGGATTAAGAATCAAAATTTAGGAGAAAATTTATGAGAAAGCAAACTTTGAATTCTTTTTTGTTGTTGTGTATAGGATTTTTGTTTATGGGAAAAATATTTACCAATAAAAATCCCCAGAAAATATTTATAAATAAAAATCCTAAAATAGTAAAAAGGGAAATTAATACAAAAGTAGAAAATGGAATTATTAAATATAAAGAGAAAATTTTTTATTCTAAAAAGAATTTTTCAGCAATTTCGAAAGATCAAAGAAAGTTTAAAACTGAATTAAGAAAAAAATTAAAACAAGATTTAATTGGAGTTTCTTTTGAGAATTTTAAATTTAGTTTGGATTCAGCAGAAAATTCCGCAACATTAACATGTGATATTAAAGGAGCTATGTATAGTTCTAAGTCCTACAATATGCATTTTCTAGTGGGGAATTGGCCGTTTGATTTAATGAATTTTAAGAGATTTTTTAAAAAAAAACTTGTATATAAAGGAAAAATAAATGGGATTCCTACTTTAATTGTGTTTGAATTTCCTTATGTTATTGCAAATTGCCATGAGCATGTTTGGCCTAAATCATGAATAACAAGTTTATTTTAGTAGGTGATAAAAGAGATTAGAAAAATTAATCCAAACGCAAATTTAGCTTGGAGGTGGATTAAAGATTAAAATATAACTTTTAAAACAAACAGTCGAATAAAGTTGTTATGCCGTGATATTTCTAGGCTAAAAGATATTAAGAATCAATAAAAAAAGAAGGCAACAATTGGTTCTCGCAGTATTTACATACTTTTGAGTTGTATAAAGCCGTCAATAATCTCTCACCAACATTTTTATACTACCATCCACTACCTTCAAAAATAATCATATCAAATAGTAAGATCGAAAAGCAAGTTTTTTTTTAAATAATTATTTAGAGGTGAATTAAAGATTTTAAAAATTGTACATTTTAAGCATTTTTTAGGGAAAAGATTTTAAAGTTTCAGGCAAAAAAACGTGCTTTTTATGCATTTTTTAGCTTTTGCCATTTGAGAATAAATCTTACAAATTGTAAAATTAGTTCAAATGGAAAAATTTTAAACATATTAACGGGGGTTAGGTTATGAGGTTATTACGTCTAATTTATTTAAGTTTCATCTTTTTTGGATCATTTTCTACTAATTTTATTTTTTCAATGAATTCAAATGAGCAAGATTTTTATCAATCTGATTCAGAAGACGAATCTGATTATGAACTTGAAGATTATAAACATTTACAAATTCCTGAAGATCATGGACGAGAAAATATTGCTTTGTTTCGAGGGATTCATTTTACTCAAATTAATTTCAGTAAACAAAAAATATCCGAAATTAGAAGATCTTCTGAGGTTGGTAAATCTATTTATTCTACAGAGGCTTTGCGTTGCACGCATGTAGGTCTTGGATCAGTTTATTCAGAAGATCAAGAAAAAGAACTTAAAGTGGTATCTGAGAATATAAAAAAATTAATATCTAAATTAACTGAAGAACAAAGAAATAGATTTCAACAATTATATACAAATCAGTATAATAAATTTCATTCTCAATTAAAAAAACCTGAAGGCGAGTTTAAGGAGATATTTGAAAAACTTAAATGTTTGCTAAATCCTCTTGTTTCTGTAACTGAATTATTTAGCCATGCAGCAAAATATGCATCAGGGGAAAGATTCCCCGATGATATAACTCTTAATCCTGAATATGATGGTGATGGTAAGGCTAAACACCCTTATTTGGGTAAGATCTATATGATACTCATAGATGTTTCGTGTATAAAAGATCAGGATTCTTTTTTTGTTATTTCTAAACATGCAAATTATAAGGTTGATATTAAGGATCGTTATCTTCATGATAGAGAAGTTACTTTCACCGGTTTTATTCCCGGTAAATATATTGTGTATGATCAAGTTGTTAGAGTTCCATCAAAAATTACAGGTGAATACAAAGAATATTACAAATCAAAATATGGACTAAGTACCATAAGTTTTACTTTAGTGAAAGATAAAATAGAGGCCATTAATAGCATATTTAAAAATTTACCAGTCCTAGAAAAGAACAAATTAGAAATAGCATTAAATGGATTAAGGGATAAGGAAATTATTATTCAAGTTTTTTTTAATGAAGATGAAAATGATAAAAAGTTAACCAAAGAGTTAACCGAAGAAAAAATTAAAGAATTAAAACAAATATTAAAAAAAAGAAAAGAAGATATAATTAAAAAATTAATTGACAATATAATAGTTCATCTTTCTGGAAAATTAGAAAAACATGTGAAAAAAGAATGCACTCAAAAAGATATAACCGTTGTTTACAAAAGTTTAAACAAAGGTTTTTGTAGTGAGTTACCTGATATTAAAAATGACGTGAAACCTAAAAGGAAAAAGATTCAAGACGAATTAGTTGATTCTATTTCAGATAAATACAAAGATGAGATTGATTATTTAGATGATGATGATTTTATATCAAAATTAAAAGATATTATTAAAGAAAAAGAAGAATATCATAATTATGATGATAATGACTTATTGTCGAAGAATAATATTTCACTACATTTGTATCTTTTTAATGATTTAAATGATGATCTAAAAAGAATAAATAATGAATTTAAAACATTAAAGGATATAAAAAAAGAATCAATAAAACGAAATCTTAAATTAATTAAACAAAAGATTAAGGATTCACAAGATTTTAAAGATGAAAAGAAGTTTGTTATTAAAAGAGTCAAGGTTGGGGATCCTTTACGTTCTGTTTCTAGATAGTTTTGGATGTAAATATATATAATTATTGGAGCAGAAATAATCCTCTGCTCCTTTTTTGTTGCCTAAATAACTAGAAAATTTATTTAGTTTTAAAAATTTATAAAAAATTTAGATTAGATAAGAATCGAAAATTTGAATTATTTTTAACTAGGACGTATCCATGAACCAAAATGAAACAATTAAAAAAACAGAAGAGCATGTCAAAAAAGTTTTAGGTGGCGAATCATCCGGGCATGATTGGTGGCATGTTTATCGTGTTTGGAAAATGTCAGTTCGAATTGCAAAAGAGGAAAAAAATGTTGATCTTTTTGTAGTTGAGCTTGCCGCGTTATTACATGATATCGCGGATCACAAATTTTACGGCGGAGATTTAACTGTTGGACCAAAGAGAGCGAGCGAATGGTTATTAAGTCTTAATGTTTCCTCAGATATTATAAATCATGTTTCTACAATAATTTCCCAAGTTTCATTTAAAGGGGCAAAAGTTGACACACCAATGTCGACAAAAGAAGGAATGATTGTTCAGGACGCGGATCGTCTTGACGCGATTGGCGCAATTGGCATTGCGCGAACATTTGCTTACGGTGGTAATAAAGGAAATGAAATGTATAATCCCGCAATAAAAACGCAGATGCATGATTCTTTTGAGGCGTATTCAAATGATAAAGGTACGACGGTTAATCATTTTTATGAGAAGCTATTTTTACTCAAAGATAGGATGAATACAAAAGCAGGTAAACAAATGGCCGAAGAACGACATGTTTACATGCAACAATATTTAGATCGTTTTTTTAGTGAGTGGGAAGGGCGACCACATAAAATTTCAAATTAATTTAATTCTGTCGCCCCTACGGGGCTCAGTTGTGAATGACGTTCTTATACCACGGGTTTCGCCTCAAAAGGCTACACCCATGGCTAAGAAAAGTCGCCCTTTTCTCCTTCGCCAAGGCTTCGTAGAATCAATCCGCCGAAGTTTTAACGAAGGCTGAACAGGGCTTGTCAAAAATATTATTAAGTTAACATATATTATCAAAGACAAATTTTGCCTTTTTTAATTTCCTTATTCGGCTTTTGTTATGTTTTGAGGTTGGCGTTTTTATTGAAGAGGTTCAGGAAAAATTAAAAAAAGAAAACTTTCTAATGTATAAATAACGATAAAAACCTTAATTTATTTCTATTTATCAAAAATCGTTATTCCACTATTTTTGAATAACGCATTAAATTTAAGGTCGTTATTCAAAAATACTAGAATAGCGGATGGTGATTTGCATTGTTATTCAAAAATAATGGAATAGTGAGTTTTTTATCGAATTTTAATGCAAGTCCATAAATTAATACAAATTCATGGACTCATGCTCCTTATTTTTGTATCTTTATTGGGATTAATAATCCAAATTTTTACTATTTTAAATAATTAAGACGATAAATCAAGGAGTATGAAATGATTATTGAACGATATTATGACGATTTAATTAAATACTTAAAACCCAATCATGTACTCATAATTTTTGGGCCGCGCCAGGTTGGTAAAACAACCCTTTTAGAAAGTTTTTTGAGTCAAACAAAATTGAAATATAAACTTGATTCCGGTGATAATATTAGAATTCGAAATATTTTGGAGTCTCAAGATTTTGATAAGATTCTTGGCTATGCCGAAACGTACGACTTAATTGCGATTGATGAAGCGCAACAAATTCCAAATATTGGGATTGCTTTAAAAATCTTAGTTGATCAAATTAAAAAATTATATGTAATTGCTATCGGATCATCTTCGTTTGATCTTTCTCAACAAGTGGGCGAACCATTAACAGGAAGAAAGATAACTTTGACTTTGTATCCAATTGCGCAAATGGAACTATTACAAAAATACAATAAACATGAGCTGCGTGAAAGATTAAGTGAATACATGATATTTGGAAGTTATCCTGCTGTCATAACGTCAAAAAATCGAGAAGATAAAATAAGAATTTTAACTGAGCTTGTTGATTCATATCTTTTAAAAGACATTTTATCTCTAGAGAAAATAAAAAAATCAGAAACATTGTTTAATCTTGTTAAACTTTTGGCTTTTCAAATTGGTCAATTAGTTTCCCACAATGAACTCGCTACACAGCTTCGTGTAGATATAAAAACTATAGCTAGATACTTAGATTTGTTGGAGAAGTCGTTTGTGATTTGTAAGTTGGGGGGCTTTAGTACTAATCTTAGAAACGAAATTACAAAAAAGCATAAATATTATTTTTTAGATTTAGGTGTTCGTAATGCAGTCGTTGCGCAATTTAATTCCTTAGATATGAGAAATGATGTTGGTCAATTATGGGAAAATTTTATTTTTATTGAACGATTAAAAAAATGTTCTTACCAAGGATTTTATGGGAAGCGCTATTTTTGGAGAACATATCAAGGACAAGAGATTGATTTTATAGAAGAGATTGAGAACAAGCTAACTGCGTTTGAAGCAAAGTGGTCTTCAAGGAAAAAAGTTTCTGTTCCATCAGCGTGGAAAGAAAGTTATCCGGAAGCATCTTTTAATGTGATAACACCGGATAACTATCTAGATTTTGTGACTTAATAAAATCTTTTCTTAATAAGGGAGCATGCAATGTTACAGGATAAATTAACAGAGCAAGAATCTAGATTGTATAATATATTAAATTTCAATGAGATAGCGTTTGAGACTTTTTATCATGCTCCTGTAACAACAGTAGAAGAAGCTGACAAAGTTACAGAAGAATTAGATTGTATTAAATGTAAAAATTTACTACTTAAAAATAAAAAAGGAGAACTCTTTCTTTTGATTGCAAAATCTGATGACAAAGTTGATTTGAAGCTTTTAGGGCAAAAACTTGGAATAGGTAATTTAAGTTTTGCAAATTTAGAAAAACTATCTTTTTTAAATGTCCACGCGGGAGGAATTACTCCTTTTTGTCTTTTCAACGACAAAGATCATTTGATTACGGTTTTGATAGAAAAGAGCCTTATTGGTTTGAATGAGGCTTTGGGTTTTCATCCCATGCGAAATGACGCGACAACAATTATTAGTTGTTCGGATTTAATTAAATTTATTCGTTTTTGTAAAAACAGGATTAAGGTTATTTGAAAAAAGTCTCAAAGTTGTTTCTTTTTTATTGAAAAGCATAACCACATTTATTTATATTTTAAATACTGTAGGGAATGGAGCATTTAAAATTTGATAGATTGGGAGGGGACATGAAAATCTTAAGAATAAGTTTAATTTTATTTCTTTCGCAGATATTTGTTGTTTCAAAAATATTTTTAATGATTCCAAATGAAGTTAAAGAAACCATCGTGAGTCTGACTGAAAAAACATTAACTGAAAAAACGTTAGCAGAAGGAAATTTAAAAGATTACGACAAACTTTATAACGCTTTGATGAAATTAACTCAGGAGCAACTTGAAGAATTACTTGAAGGTTGTAAGTTAACCGGTGATTTGGCTCAGGATCGACAAATTAAATTTTTAATATTCATGATGATTAAACACCAAAAAATTTTAAATCGATTTATGCTTGAAAAGCAACCGGGAGCGATGGGGATTCTGGTTAAGATTGCTCCTAAATTTATGGTAGCCCAGTTTCTTAGTTATATGATTTATGGTAAAAAATCATATTTTTGGTTTTTTTCAAAAACCGCGCTTGTCGATTTGCTTCTTCCTTTCTTACCTTTGATATGGCAAAAAATGCGAGGAATGTATCCATTGAAAAAAGAAGAAAAAATAACAGAAATTATTCAGTTTGATACTGATGAACCTGAAGGAAATATAGTCTGATTCAATGTAAAATCTATCAAAATTAATTATTTTATATGGGTGTAAGGACATTATGAAAAATGATTTACCTATTAAAAATGGTATTGTTATTCCTGGCTATGAACTTGAAATAACAACAAGCCGATCCGGTGGACCCGGTGGTCAACACGTTAACACAACAGATACGCGTATAACTGTTCGCTGGAATGTAAAAAAAACAAGCGTACTGAATGAAAAACAAAAAGAGCGCGTACTGCAAAAATTACAAGCACGTTTGACACGTGACGGTGATTTAATTGTTCACAACAGTTCATCACGCAGCCAGCTACAAAATAAACAATTAGCGCTTGCGCGACTTGCCCTTGAGGTATCTAAAGCTCTTCAAGTTCCTAAAAAAAGGATGTTAACCAAAATACCAAAAGCTGCAAAAGAATCCCGCCTGCATGCAAAAACACATAGGAGTACAATTAAAAAAATGCGCAGTAAAAAAATTAAATATGATTAATAATCACACCAAAGAAATTGCAAGAATCTGCTTGCCACTTCACCACCTCAATAAATTCAAATTTGATGAATAGATTTTATAAAGGCTTGGGTTAAAAACTTAGGCCTTTTTCTTTTTTCAATTATTTGAGATGTAGTTTTTTGAATAAGAAAAGACTCCGAAAAATCGGAGCCTTAAATTTTATGTTTTTCCATTAAAAAAATGGCCGCGCCATCCGAAGCTTTACGCGTAGGATGGTTCCCTCTCCTGGACTACCTTGTCCACTATTCTTTCAGTGATGTCAGGCCTTTTGCAATTAAGCAAGTTCTTTTTTCTTAATTTTTTTATTTACTTTTCCAAAAAAAGGAATTAGTTTACTTCCATCAACTATGATTATGATTTTTTTATTGGTTTTATAAGTAAAAAAAGAATTTTTCGAATTTAAAATTACTATAAATTTTTGAAAAAAGTTTTGTGCCGCTTTTGGTGGAAGCATCTAATGTAAAGGGGATATGCCTATGAAGCAACCAAAAAGGGAAAAGGGATGTTCTGCTTTATTGTTTTAGATTTTATTAATGTAAGGAAAGTAATGATGCGAAAATATTTTTTATTAGCGGCTTTGTTATTAAGTTGTAACTTAAGTTCCAAAAAACTTGAAATAGCTCCTAAATATTTACATTTAAAAGATGTAGAAAATGTAAAATTATTTCATAAAAATAATGAATTTATTGTTGAAGAAGAGAATGGGGATAAAGTAACTGTTCAACGTTGTTTTATTGATAAGGAAGTAAGGGGCATTACTAGTTCTCAGTTGTCTTTCATGTTGGGGATGAGAAAACGTATTGATATTGGTGATAAGTCTTATGTTTTTTGCATAAAAGAATTAACACAAGATAATCAAGAAGAAATAAAGAAGTTGAATAATGTAAGAATATTAGATTTATCGACTTTAAGCGATGAAGATTCTGCAGGAATTCAAGAATTATTTAGTCCAGATTCGCGTGTGTTTTTAAGCAAAAATTCTGAAGATGAATATGTAATTCATTTTAGCCCTTTGTTAAAAGGTGGAGGTGGAGGCGGAGCTGTTTTAGGATTTTGGGTAGGTAAGATAGCTGTTTATACTGTTGGGCATGGCTTTATAGTAGTTACAAGCGTTGCCGCAGGAGTAGCGACTTTAAATCCTGCAACAACCGCTGCTGCATTTGTGCAATTAGAATTTGCTTTAGGTGCTGAAATAGAGGCAGCTTCTCAAGTTGGAGCAATGGCTGGGGGGATACTTGGAGGCGTTGCGTCTGGACCAGCTTAATAAAGGATTACAATGAATGAATTTCTATTCTGGCTGTGTATTATGTTAGCCATAAGCTTTATGGCACACCTATTAAAAGTGCTTATATTTGGGGCAGCAAAATGATGAGTTGGTCTTTTGTCATAGCTTTTATGGTAGCTTATCTTGCAGGAATTTTGATTTTTAAGCCATGGCTAGAAAATTATTTTAAAGAATAACCTGGTAACCATTAATCTATAAATACTATAAATAAAAAATCCCGGGATGTGTGGATGTTCCGGGGACTTTAACAAAGAGCAAGAATGTTTTTAGTTTATTTAGATGAGTATGCATTCACAGAAACCCATACAGGGATTTTTTTAGCCATGTTTTGAAACCTTTATTTTTTTGTAACAAGACAATAATTTTATATTTATAAGTGTTTAATTGAAAATGCACGATCGGATGATGTTTTAAATTTGTTCCTTAATGTAGTCTTGCCAATATTCTTCCAATTGATCTGCATAATCCTAGCCGACATTTTCTGCAATAGCCATTACTGATTTAAGTCTTGGAGTGTAAGTTTCAATTATGTTTTGTAAATTTTTTTCTTGAAATACTAGAATTTATCACAACAAGCGTTTAGGTGCTAGCAGCTATTTATTTTATGTAATAAATGAAAAGTAATTACTCTGATTAATACATTCAAATGAAGCATCGGGATAAGTTTTTTGCCATAATGTTGGAGCTTTCACATCAGACTTGCCCCACTTAAATTCATAACCAAAAATTTTTCCGTCACGTTCTTCAACAAAATCAATCTCTTTTTGATCATACGTTCGCCAAAAATAATTGTTACTCCATTGACGCAAACAGTTTTGTTTTTTGATTCTTTCTATGACAAGATAATTTTCCCACAAGGCTCCAACATCATTTCTTAAGCTCAGTGGATTAAAATTATTTATCAGCGCGTTGCGAACCCCATTATCACAAAAGTAGTAACGTGACGTCTTTGTTACTTCTGATCGTAAATTTCTACTAAATCCGCGAATATTTATCAAAACAAATGTTTTTTCCAAAAGATCCAGATATTTTTCAACAGTTGCCTTGCTCATGGATAACTGGGTGGCAAGTTCATTATGAGAAACTTCTTTACCAATTTGAAAGGCCAACAATACAAGTAAATCGACTAATTTTTTTGTTTTTCTAATTCCTTCTAGTGCAAGAATATCTTTAAATAGATACGATGAGACTAACTCATGAAGGTTTTCCTTGCGAGCATCGTTACCTTTAAGGACTATGACTTCAGGATATGATCCAAAAATCAATCGTTCATCCAGGCGCGCTTTGCTTTCTGCTTGATTTTCAATATCACACAATTCTATTTGAGCAATAGGAAACATGGTAATGGTATGTTTGCGGCCCGTAAGAGGCTCATTCATTGACTCTGTAAGGTCAAGGGTCGATGAACCTGTAACGATTACACGTATATCGGGAATGTGATCAACTATAAGCTTAAGGTTTTTACCTATAGATGGTATGCATTGAGCCTCATCAATGACAAGTAGTTTTTTATTGCCGATAAAATTTTTAAGTTTTTCAATAGAGTTACTTGAAAGAAACTCGTGAACGAAAATGTCTTCTCCCGTTACAAAAAGATAATCCCGTTTATCTTCGAGATATTTTTTTAGAACTGTTGTTTTTCCAACACGGCGCGCGCCATAAATGACTACGACCTTACCCTTTTGTTCTAAGTTTTCTATTTGCTTTAATGCTTTGCGCGGAATATACATAAAACCCTTATTTTGTATAATTATATAAAATTTAGCCACCAATATGTACAAATTATATAAAATTCAGCCATTTCGCAAGTTTTGGAAAAATAACGGAATAAAATGAATTAATTTTCTGCAATAGACATTATTGATTTAATTTTTTAGACAAACCAATTTACCAAAAAGAGGACATTTCTATTTTGGCTATAATCGGACATTTTGGTGTAACAAGATATTTAGTGGGAGTAGAAAAGTGATAATTTCTTTGGTATGATTTGTTGTCGGACTTTCTTCTTTTTCATGGGCTAATAATATTGTAAAATACAATATTATCTGGAGATTGTCCGATTTTTTCATGAAATATTTAGGCTAGAAATAACATCTAAATTTTAATAAGAAAAAGCAAAGGATTTTTTTATGATTGACGAATTTATCGATAAAGATCATAAGGTTATGAATAAGTATTACGATATTATGGACAAAGATCTTTCGGATCAAAAACTTATAAGCGAGATGAGAAAATTAATTGCAATTGATGAAGATTTTTATGATCCGTATTTGATCATAGTTGAGACTTTATCTTGTGATGGAAAATATAAGGAAGCCAAAGCTATATTAAAAGATGTGTATGAACGAGCGGCAAAAAGAATTACTGACTCTCGAGGTAGATGGCCAAAAATTATGAGTTGGGGTTTCCTAGAAAATAGGCATATTATGAGGACTTTGGAATATTATGCCGATGAATGCTGGAATCAGAAAAGTATCGATGCAGCATTGGATATTTATCGCCGCCTTTTGCAAGTAAATCCTAATGACAATCAAGGAGTACGTTATAAAATTCTTGCCATAAGAATGAAATTAAAGCCTGATACATGGTCAACTCCGTTTGAGATAGAAGAAGCAGGGGTAATTGTAGGATTAGATGGCATTAAAGTGAGTGAATGGTTTCATGTTCACGCTAAAAAATTTAAGGACGAATTTGAATCTTTTTTTTCATTCCATTGTGAAGAATGAAAAGTACAGTGACCATCTTTGTCAAGACCACAGTTGATAAAATTTAAGAGAAATTAATTATGGAGGTTTTTCTCCTTAACTTTTTTAACCTTGGTTAAAGTTCTGAAGCTGTCAAACTTCTATAAGCTTTTGCAATATCGCGATATTTAATTTTATTTAAAGGCAACTCGGCAATTAAATTTTTATTTTTGTAAAGCTTTAATACAGATTTGTTAGAGCAAAGTGATAAGTTCCTATAATTGAGCAACATAAAAAGTTCCTCTTTTTGGTAAAGTAGTTGACTGAAAGATGGTCAAAATACTTAACCGCCAAGAGGAAAGAGCTCTATGGGAAATATTACTATGAGTAAGA
>JAUWHS010000075.1 GCA_030605785.1 bacterium | reverse complement strand
ATTAAATAAATTTTTCTAAGAAACTAACCCAGTTTCCGTCATTGGCAAAGTTTGTCAAATAATAAGAATCATGAATTTCGTTCTTAGGAAAGTAAATAGAAACACCCTTTGCATTATTCATATCCGGCCCGGTTTCATTCGCGATAACACTATCTTCAATTAAATTCATTCCCGAAATTAATAAGTTTTTTAATTCCTGAATAACACTGTTTAAACTTTCTAATTCCCGGTTTGATAAATTCAGTTTTTCAAAGTTAATTGTTCTAAAATCTGAATCATAAATAAAATCGGGAAAGTATCGAATAACAGGCCTCACAATATTATTTGGTCTTGAAGGACGAGAATAATTAGGCCTTTGTGGCCTTTGAGGTCTTTGTGGTCGTTGATAATTGGGCCTTTGAACAGAAGGCCTAATACTTGAAGGTCGCGCTAATAATTGAGGTCTTTGAGATACAACTGGCGGTCTAACATTTGATACCGGTCTTGGAGGTCTAGGATTTACATTTGAAACAGGTCTAGGGGGACGAGAAACATTTGAAGGACGTGAAACTAAATTTGGACGTTGTGAAACAATTGGTCTTACAAAAACACTTGGCCTTGGTCTAAAATTTGGCCTGGAAAAAATAGGCCGTGGTCTGGAAGCAGTTGGTCTTGGTAAAATTTGTGGTTCCGGTTCAGGTTCAACTTGCGCAACCGGTTCCGGAATTTCTATTTTATTAATTTCATCTAAAATGTTTTTATAAAAAAAATGTAAATCAATAAAATCATCATCTTCAAATTCTAAACTTTGTTTTCTTATCTGATTTATAATTTCTTTAAAATTAAAACCTAGAATATCTTCGCATTCATTCCACTTTGAAATAACTTGATCTAAATTTTGTTCCATCAAACTAATTTTACTTAAATCAACAGCAGATTGAGTATAATCTGAAGTCTTTTTATTATCATAAAAAGTTTCATATGATTTCACTATCGCTGTTGCAAATTGAGCAGGGGTACAATATTTTTTAGAAGCCGTAGTTAAAAAGCCTGAATAATCCCAACCGAAAGCCGGTTCAGTTTGTTGTGACGCGACAAAATAATCAACCGAATCTTTAATTTGATAGCCAACTTCCAAATCCGCCATCAAACATGCATCCATACCAACAACATCTATATTGTTCCCATTTAAAACTTCATTTTTTATTTTACTCAACGCGCCAATAAGAGCTTGATTATTTAAATAAGTATTGTTTGTAAAATCATATAAAATTCCGCGAGTTAAACTTCTAATCGGATCAATTATTCCACTGCCATGCCCCCACAAAGAAATCGCGTAATGTTTTGCCGGATAATTTGAACTAACCCACTTCATTCCATCTACAAGTTCATGTTCTTGGTTTTGACCCATTTCATAAGATAAAACATCAAGAATTCTCGCTTCATTATTTTCTATTTTAATTCGATACGTTCCTTCATGTTTTGGCATATCACATTCAACCAGAACATTCACTCTTTCAGACAAAGTAGCTTTTGCCATTTCACCTACAAGATCCATACTGGCATAAGCGCTCAAATCATTATCAGCTTGCATATGAACATACAAAGTCCAATCCGCAATAGAAAAAAGATGTATTGGAAAAAATATAAATAAAAGAAACAAAGATTTTTTTGTCATTTTCCTATCCCCAAATTAGTTAAACAACTAAAACAATTAATAGTTAATCAACTAACTTGGGAATGAAACAACAGTTTTGATAAAAAAGAAAGAAGCGGACTGAAAAATCAGCCCGCCAAAATTAATATTTATTTTGTTTACAACTTCAATTAACTTCCATAGCTACAGAAGACTCTTCGTCTTCAACTATCTTGCGTTTACCAACAATTTCAATATTCGGATTATTATCCAAAAGCTTCTTAGGAATCATTACTGTTATAATATTTCCATCCTCATCTTTTTGATCCGATAAATCCAACTTTTTAAGACTCATTAAACCCTTCAACGGTTCAATATCGGTTATTTTATTTTTTTGTAAACCCAAATCTTTAAGGTGTTAGAGCAAAGTGATAAGTTCCTATAATTGAGCAACATAAAAAGTTCCTCTTTTTGGTAAAGTAGTTGACTGAAAGATGGTCAAAATACTTAACCGCCAAGAGGAAAGAGCTCTATGGGAAATATTACTATGAGTAAGA
>JAUWHS010000066.1 GCA_030605785.1 bacterium | reverse complement strand
CTAGGACTGGGAATTCTAGCGTTATAGGAAAAGAACTTTTTTCCGGGATGAATTTAGTTTTTAATAAAATTAATCGTCAAGGTGGAATAAAAGGAAAAACCGTAAAACTGTATTCTTATGATGATGCTTCTTCTTTTGCTAAAGCCTCAGAAAATATTAAAAAATTACAAAAAACGTCTCCTCTTTTTATCGATCTTTTTGGATTAAATAGAATGTATGCCATTGAGCCTTATTTAAAAAAGGGAACATTGTTTGCTCTTTTTCCTATTGTGGGTTCTTCAATCGTAAGAGATAAAAAAGATAACAATGTAATTTATTTTAGGGCGTCAGAAAAAAATGAGATTGAAAAATTAATTGATTATTCAGTTAAAAAACAAAATAAAAAATCTATTTCTGTTTTTTATGAAAGAAGTGAGTGGGGAGAAACAGCTTATAATCTAGCTAGAAATTATTTAAAGAAAAAATATAACCTGGAGATTACTTCAGAAGGTTCCTATTCCGAACACACAGTAAATATTTTAAACGCGATTAATGAGATTTCTCACAGAATTCCTTCTTCCGTTCTTTGTATCGCAACTGCTCGCGCGACTTATAACTTTGCCCGTAGGGCTATAAATAAGGGGTTTGATAATTGTTTGTTTTTGGGTCTTTCTCGTTTAGCTGTTGCTCGACAAACGTTAGCGAAAGCAAGAGGAATTAAAGTTGTAATTTCCAGTGTTGTTCCCGATCCGGAAAAAAGTAAGCTTTTAATCGCGAGACAATATCGTGAAGATATGAAAAAATTTTTTCCAACAAAAAAATTGACCAGATTTGCATTTGAAAGTTATATTAACGCGCAGATTTTGATTCAGGTTTTAAGGGGAATTAAAGGGACGATAACACCGGCTAAAATCTTCAATTCTTTGAAAAAATTAAAAAAAGTGAAATTTCGTGGATTAAAACTTTGTTTTGGTGTTGAACCTCAAACGTTATCTCCCGATGTTTGGTTGGAGGAGAATTAAATGAATAATGCTTATTCTTCAAATTTTTTTGTTAAATTAATTACCAGTTTCAAATTTAAGATGGTGTTATTGGTTTTTACTGCTATTACAATAATTATATTTTTTGCGATTCCGTTATCTTATTTTAATACTGATGATGTTGTTCCTAGTTTAGCTGTGGGTGATGTTCAAGCTTTGGAAGATCTACAAATTAGACATTTTTCAGTCAAAGTTGATACCGGACTTTTCATAAAAAATTTTACAGTTTTTGATCCGATAAAAGACGAATTTGTAATGGATTGTATTGTCTGGTTTGAGTTTGATTCAAGTGCTTTAATGCCGGATATTGTTGAAAAATTCTCCTTTGATAATGGAAAAATTTTATATAAATCTCCTCCTGATGTTAAGGTTGTTGGAGATAAGATTTTTGTAAAATATGATGTACGACTTTCTTTTAAAGCAAATTTGGTTTACAAAAAATTCCCACTTGAAGATCATAAAGTTACAATTATTCTTTCAAATGATTTTGTTACTCCTGAAGAAATGTATTTTCAGGTTGATGAATCCGGTTTTGATATATCTGAGAATGTTAAATTGCATAACTGGCATGTGAAAGATTTAGACGTTGAAACCGGTTATACTAAAGTTATTTTAGATAAAAATGATCCGGAAAAAAAAGCCGCGCACCCTAAAGTTTTATTTACTGTTTCTGTTGTTAAAGCAAGCATAAGAAGATTGTTAATTATTTTTGTTCCATTTTTTACGGCCGCGTTTTTCGCGCTATTTGCGTTTTTGATGAGTTTGGCTAATATTCGGGGTCGTTTTTCATTAGCGATTACAGCTATTACGGCATTACTTGGTTATCGTTTTGTTATTGAACGCATGATGCCGCAAGTTGGTTATTTTACAACAACCGATTCACTTTATACCTTTTTGTTGAGTTTTGCTTTTTTCTGTTTTTTGTATCAGCTTATTATTACAAGATTTTTTTCCGCGATTGAAAGCAATTTTAAACAAGGAAAGATGAAATCGTCCGGATTCGCGTTAAAGATTGAAAAATTAAATCTTATAAATGATATAATTTTTATTTTTACGATCTTTATTTTTATATGTTTTGTTGGTTGGTTTTTAATTGGATAAAAATATGACC
>JAUWHS010000020.1 GCA_030605785.1 bacterium | reverse complement strand
AATTGAATGCGAAAAATTAAAATGTGTTTTTACAAAAAACAACAAAATTATGGCTGTCTTAAAATCGCAAAACGGTTTTGTTGATCAAAACAAAAAAGAAGCAAACTTATATGATAAAGTTTTTGGTAACTTGTATGACCTTGATTTTGAAGGCAAAAATATAAAATACGATTTTAATAAGCATGTAATTACATCAAATGAAAAAGCTATTTATAAACATCCAAAATTTAAAATGTTTACCAATTCCAGCATTGCTGAAATTAAAGAAAATAGACTTTCTATGAAAAACGGTATTGAAACCGAAATATATTTGAAATAAAGCTTTGAACTTTTACAAATCCAACTTCTCTGCTAAAATCAGACAAATTTCGATCCGTCCCGTCTTTGCTTAGCTATGCCGGGCACTGCCGGCGATTTGTCCGGCGAAGTGTCGTTATTCTACAATACGAAGACGGAAGCTCGAAGAACGAAGACGGAGCAATTTATTGTAAAAGGTTATAAATCTTATGACTCAAATTAACCAAAAATGAAATATAATTTTAAAAAAAACATACTTTTTCTGATTCTTATAAATCTAAACTTTTATTCATTAAAACCAATAGAAGATAACCCATCTGATTTATTATATTCTATCTCTGGCGCTAGCTCCATGCTCTTAGGAACATTAGCCATATTTTCACATGCAAATTCTGAAAAAATAAATGAAGCTAAATTCAATTCAATAGAATCTGTATCTCAATTATTAAATAACATAGGCTCTTTAACCTCCCTAAAAAAATCTAGGAAAAAATGCCCCCAAGATGCGTTATGGTTCGCATTTGATCTTTTCAGGACAATCAAACATTTTAAGAAATATAAAAAGCTAAAACACGAAAAAAGGTCACAAGAAAGCTCAAATGAATTGACTGATGATTCACCGGAAAAAGATCTCATAGACCAAATAATTGCAGAGTTAGAAAAACCCCCACAAGAAGTCTTGAAAGAAAATAATTCTGAAAACAATAACAACCCTAAAAGTTTTTTATTTAAATTAAAAATAGGATTATGTGGAGCTTTATTAATAGGAGAATTTAGCTCATCGGTTTGTAGAGAGATTACCAACAATAAAAAGAATGATTTAAAAATAAAAACTTTCAATTATGCGTTAAAGAGTTTGAGATATTTTCTTTTAAGTGAATCCGGATCATTAGAAGCAAAATTTTCAATAGCAATGTTTTTATTAAATATTTTAAATTATTACGTAGAACAAACATCTATAACAAATAAATATCTTAATGAAGAACTTCAACATCGAGAAACGCTGTTAAATGAAACTCAAAATCAAAATAAGAACCTAGAACAAACACTAACAACTGAACAAGAAAATTTGGATCATTCTGTAAAAAATGGAATAAAGAAAGACAGAAGACTAGAGGAACTTGAGATTTTTAAACACACATTCGACAGAAAGTTAAGAAACGCTATAAGTGAAAAAAAACAACTTGAGCAAACATTTAATCAAAGATTAAAAAATGCAAACACAGAACGTAGTAACGCAATAAATGAAAAAAATAAGCTTCGCGCAACATTTGAGCAAAAATTGAGAGAAGAAAAAAGAATTCGTGAAGAATACGAAAAATTGGCAAAAGATTTATTCGGCTTAACTGAACCTTATTCTAAGAATGATGTTAAAAAAGGACATCGAAAATTACTTATCTCGTGGCACCCGGATAAAAACCAAGATAAAAAAGACGCAGCAAATACGTTAACCTTATTTATTAACAGTGTTAATGAACTACTAGAACAAAAAAGCTAATTAAATTTAAAAAAATTATAAACCCAACTTCAAGGAGTCAAAATGATTAAAAAACTATTTTTTGTATCAACCCTTTTTCTACTAACATCTTTTTCTGATTCTTCCGCGTTAACTGAAACTCAAACAAAACAAACAATTAAAACTCCTACAACTCCTATCAAACCAAAAATAACTTTAAACATCGACGGAGAATCATTCGTAAATAAAAAAACATTTGCAAAAACAAAGAATGTTTCAGATATTGATTATCTTCTGGAATTATACGCAAATGATAAATGGGGTTTTATGGGGAAAAAATTTATTGATGAGTGGCAAACAATATATAACCAATACATTAATTCAATAATCTATTCATATTCTGAAAATAAAATTGATAAAGATATCCATATTTCATTATGGATGATTGAGAACTCTTTTCTATTAGCCCTTGCATTATTGTTACCGATAGCACTACATGAAAATAAAAAAATCAAACTTGACGAACATTGGCCTACAGTATTTACCGCATCGTTAACGATCTTTATAACTTGCGCGATTGTAACAGCCAAATTACACAAAAAATACTATAAAAAACAATGCGACAAAGAAATTGCCAGAGCGCAAAAACAATATAATCAAGATAAACAAAATGCTATAAACACACGAAACAAAGTTACTGATTTCTTTAACAACTTTTTGGGCTTGTGGGAAGTCTACAAGAAAATAACCCCTATAGAATTACATTATTTATTCAACAAACTTAATTCAGAAACAAAAAATATAGATATTAATGACATAATAGAAATAATTACAAAAATACAACGACAAATAAGAAATAATCATTCAGTTTACTATGAAGAATACAAGCAAGAAATCACAAAACCACCAGTCACAAATCATAATTATTACAACACTTATTATCGATATTAATATTAAAAATATCTTCTAACTCAAAACCATTATGTAACGTATAATTAGAATAATCAGTAATATCAGCTTTTACATCTCCATATTTTTCTTTTAGAAAAGAATAAAATG
>JAUWHS010000077.1 GCA_030605785.1 bacterium | reverse complement strand
GATTTTCAATGTTTCGGATGAATTTGTTAATAATGTTGAAATATTGGAGTTTTCGGATGCGCGTGAAATTAGAAATTCATCTCTAAGGCAAGGTTTAACAAATGCTTTAAAGGAAAAAGTTAATAATTTTAAAAATGACAACGATAAGCGAGCAAGAGTTTTTGTTGTTAGATCAGGTGAACACTGGTTTGCGGTTAAATTAGAAAAAGGCAATTCAAATAATTTATCTAAAGTTTTATTTGTAGATTCTTTAGGTGTAGATCAAAAAAATAATCAACATTTAAAAATGATTTTAAATTGGTTTGACCAAAGTGAAGATCAACGTTCTTCAGTCGGAGAGCAAGAACATTTTCGAGGTTCTGAAAAAATTAGCCCCGAAGAAACTCAAAAAACTGAAGATATAAATTCAAAACAAAATGCTTCTGATGAGCAAGATGAAGAAAAGGTGTCTTATTCCTGTGACGAAGGTTCTGAACCTCAAGAAAATAGTGATAATGTGCCGCCTGATGATGATGAAAACGCCAGAAAAGAGTTACAATGCGAAAAAAGAGCGTTGAGAATGAAAAAAAGATTTAAGAAGCAAACTGAAAAAATTGATAAACAGGAAAATCAAAATGTTGATGATTCTAATTCAAAAGAAGAAATTATACCTGAAGAAATTTTAGGTTTAATTAATAATTTTGTTAGTCAAAAATCAGAAGAAGAAAAGCATATTGAATTTGAGAGGTTGGTTAGTAGTTTTAGAAAGGATCCAAAACCTTTTTATGATTGGTTAAAAGATTGTGGGGAAGATGAAGAAACTAAAATTAGAGAAAGAATAAAAAAGTATGATTTTATTGATGATTTTGATGAAAAAGATTTTTTTGGTGATAAACAAATGTTGATTGATGATGAAGAGGATTATAATTTAGTTGGAGGGGGAAGAGATTATATTTTGAAAAATAAGATAGTTGCGTTTTTAGGAAAAAAACATTCTAGATTAAAAGAAAAATATCATCAGAATCCAGATGAATATCATTTTTCTTATGAAAAAGTTATTAAGTTTAAAAAAGGGGAAAAACCTAAAATAGATTCAGAATGGCTATTGTCTAATAAGTCAGAAACACCAATTATTATTGTTTTAGATGATGGAAATGTTGAATTTGCCAGAGTTAAAGATATTCCATTTATTTTTAATGAAACGGCTTGCAAAGTAATGAGTAAAGGGTTAACGGGAAATGAGGATTGTTGCAAAACAAATGATATAAACAGAAGACAGATTTACGGAAGAGCTATCCTTGCAAGTGCGTCAGTGGCTTTTTTAGTAAACCCATGGACTTTTCCTGTGGCTGCTCCTGTTGGTTGTTATTATCTTTATAAGTCTATTAGAGACTCTAAAAAGACTCGATCTGTTGATGAAAAAAAATCCGTTTCATCAACAATGCCCGAAAATATTTATGATGTTATTCTTGCGCCAGATATTTTACCCTTCAGAGTTGGTGGTTATGTTATTGTGGCTCCTAGTTTTTATGATAAGTTTGAATTTTCTAGATTGAAAAACGGAGAAAAAGATTTTGAAGATGATCTTCTTTTAATAGGTGTAGATTTATCTGGTTCGGTTGAAACTAAAGATTCATTAGGAAGAATTGATTATTCAAGAAGGGATTTAACAGAATTAAACCTTAAATCTGCGATTTTAATTGGTGCCGATTTATCAAAATCTGATTTAACAGGATCTGATTTGAATGGTATAGATTTGACTTGCGCTAATTTATTACATTCAAATTTAGGACCATATACTAATTTAACATTTTCTGATTTAGATAATACAAACTTTAATTCAGCAGTGCTTGATGATGTAATTATTTTTAGCGCAAATATTTGTAATGGAACTAGTTTTCGTAAGGCTAATTTAAGTAATATAAATTTTTCTTCTTATTACGATTCTAAATATAAGCTGATTGGCTTAGATTTTTTTAGAGCAACATTAAATAAAATTGTTTTTATCGATTGCTTATTAGAAAGTATTGATATGCGGCAAGTGCGCGCGGATATGATTATTTTTAATAATACAACGATGAATTATATTGATTTTAGTTCTAATGCAAAGTTAAGTAATTTTCTTTTATTTAATACAAAAGTTTTAGGTGCGAATATTAATTTTGAAGGTTCCTTAATAGAAAATGGAGTTTTTTTAGGGAAGACAGATAGCAGGACAAAAGAGGGAGATGAAGTTACTGTTGATAAAAAGGGAGTTTCATTATTAGGTAATTCAAATTTTCGTCTTACAACGATACTAAATACTCTTTTTATCGGTTTCAAATTTAAAAATTGTATTGGTTTAGAAAAAACAGGGCAGTTAACTAACACAACTTTTCAAAATTTTGAATTAGAACAATCAGGTGAGTACCAAAATGGACTTTATGAGGGGCATATCTGGAATTCAATGAGAAAAGATGATGAGATTATAAATTGTATGAGAGATTGTTCTGCTAAAGTTAATGGTTATATAGGTGATGAGTTTATGCCAATTTGGGATGAATATCGTAATGGTTGGTTAGGGCGAGTTGGTATGCGGTTAGGTGCGGTAGCGCTTGATGCTTTTGTTAGCCATGCTACAGCCGGGATTGTTAGCGGAACTGGTAGTTTAATTAATGCTGGAGCGGCTGAAGTCAAAAAGAGACATGATGAAAAAAAGAAAGAAGCTGATGATGCAAAAAAGAAAAAAGCTGATGACGAAAAAAAGAAAAAAGCTGACGACAAAGAGTTAGCTACAGGAGATAAAACAGAAGGCGATGATTGTGTAACTACGAATGCGAATCCCAATGTTGGGTTTGGGGATACAAAGAAAAGATAAGTATTATTATAAGCCCTAGCAACTTACAAGTTGCTAGGGCTTAAATTAAAAAAATGGTGGTTATTATGAAATTAAAAAATAAGTTAATTTTATCATGTTTATTTTTAGTTGAAGTTTTTTCAGTTGATTTATTTGGGATGCAGCTTGGTTCTTGGAAAAACCCTGAAATGGCACAAGCTTGTTTTAATGGAGCTTTTCAAAATAATGAAAAGATTGAAAGGAGATTAAAGCTATACCCTATGCTTTCTGGTTTAGAGACGAATGATTTTACAGCTGTTCCTATGCCTGATGGAAGATTCTTATTTCAAGCAGTTAGGTTTGGAGAAGATAGTGTTGGTGGTGTTGCTGTGATTATGAAAGATATAGGAGACGGTATTTATATAGAAGATGGTGTTTATGTTGGAGTTGACACAGAATTTTCACAGGATTCAAAAGTTAATCAGGATTCAAAATCTAATTTTGATGCTGGGATAGATTTGAGTAATAAAAGTTCAGATACGTCTTCTAATGATACAGGTTTAATTTTTAGGAAAATGTTTCTTCCTGGCAAAAAATCTCAAGCAGAAGTGCGCCATAAAAACGATTTGATTGTAATCGGTAAGCAAAAAAGAGATAAAATTAGAAAAGAATTAGAATCTCTAGATTCAAATATTGATATTGATG
>JAUWHS010000078.1 GCA_030605785.1 bacterium | reverse complement strand
CATACTTTCGGATCAACTTTTTTATCAGTTAGTTTTATCATATCGTAAAAAGCTTCTGTATCCGGAAAACTTCCAATATCATTATAATCTTTAATAAACTGAACCATCATTTTGTAAGCAGTAAAATTGTCTATTTCATCTAAATAATTTTCTTTTACTTTTTTTGCTGCGTCAATCCAGTCATGCCCGGCAGCTGGATCAGCTGTGCCTCCCCCACAAAGAAATGACATACCACTAAGTAATCCACCAATGTTTTCCGGTTCTCTTTTCCAATAATATGTATCCATAAACTCATACATCACTTTGTAAGCTGTTTTTATATCCATTAACTATTTCCTTTCTTGATAAAGCTTTACTTTTAAATTTCATAATAACCATCATTTTTTATTTATTTTTTATGAGGAGATTATTTGTTTTTATAATCTCCTCATAAATTAATTGTATATTTTTATTTTTTATTATCTCGAAATAAAGCCGAATCAACTCTTAAAGCCGATGCTGCCCCGGCCACTGGTCCCGCTCCAACAAAACTACCTGCTGCCGCACCCGCTCCGCCAACAACAATTGTGCGACCAAGCTCACCAAATAAAGCATTTGCGAAAACCTTAGCTAAATCCGGATCGTCTGAAGTACTCCAAACCGAATCACTATAAGCCGCATCTATATCGCCATTAACCTTGGCACCTTTTTCCTTTAAACTTTTTTGAATTTCATTGTCCTCAGATTTAAAATGAACATTTTTAAATATTGAGTGAAAAGCATCTGATAGATGCTCAAGACCAGTACAATCTTCAAAATAGATATTTGAAATAAATACTTTCTTCATTTTTGCGCCTGTAAAATTTGACTGAGAAATACAACTATCTATATTTACATGATTATAACTTTTAAAAAAACGCTTATAATACATAAATGACATACATGCTGGATGCGTTCTCACTAAACCAAGCCAAATAGAACTTCTTTTTCCCAATCCAAAGACCGCCATAGAATTATAAAAACAAGTACCTTCGTTTGTATATTTACCATCATCATTAGTCCTAAAAAAGCCATTAAATACTTTACCTAATACACAACTCTCTATGATTGTTGAACCAGTAAAATTAATTCCCCTACCAATAGTTTTAATATTTAAGATTGATAAAGCTTTTAATGTCGCATTACTAAAATCAACACAATATAATGGTGTCGCGCAAAAAGACAATTTATCTGCTTCAAGCCATTCCATATTTATATTTTTTAATTCACAATTATTAAAAAGAACCTCAAATATCATTGCTCTTTTAAAATTAACATCTGAAAAAATTCTATGTTCGGAAATATTATTAAATGTTAAACAATGCAATATTGCTTTAAAAAAACTTGTACCTTCACTCATTTTTAAATCACTCAGATTAACACGCTCTAATAACGCGTGTGATAAATTAGTGTTACTTAAAATTGAATTACTCAAATTTGTACCATGCCTCAAAACCGCTCGCTGTAAATTAGCACAAGTTAAATTTGCTTTATGTAAATCTGATTCTGTTAAATCTGTATCTGACAAATTAGCGCCAATCAAAATTGCTGATTTGAGATTCAAACCTTTTAAATTCCTTTTTTCATCTTTGGAACCATGTAAATCTACACCGATTAATAAAAGTTCTTCTTCAAATTCTATTTCATCGCAATCTTCATCATCCTCTAAATTCGCTAATCGTTCATATTCACATTTATCATAAAATTGTGGCGCTATTAAAATATAACCACCACTTAAACCTAAACTATTTTTCTTTAAGTTTTTTAATCTCAAAAAACATACTCTATCGTTATCATAGACAACAATAACGAGGGTTTCTTTTTCAGATGAATTTAATTTAGATAAATCTATTCCAAGTTCTTTATCATTATCAAATCTCATTATTTCATCAGTAGAAAAATAATAATTTTCCGGGTTGTTATCATATTTAGCTTTTAATTTTGGATAGCATGAACTTAAAGAGGCAATGATCTTATCTTTGATGATAATTTTTATTTGATTTTCTCTTTCTCGCTGCTGAGATTCTTCTTCCATCTCGTCTTCATCATCATTAGGCATCGCATTACCACTATTTTCTTGAGTTTTAGAACCTTCGTCACAAGAATAAGATTCTCCTTCTTCATCTTGATTATCAGAAGCATTTTGTTTTGAATTTATATCCTCAGTTTTTTGAGTTGTTTCAAAGCTATTTTTTTCAGAACCTCGAGAATGTTCTTGCTCTCCGACTGAAGAACGTTGATCTTCACTTTGTTGGTCAAACCAATTTAAAATCATTTTTAAATGTTGATTATTTTTTTGATCTTCGCCCAAAGAATCCACAAATAAAACTTTAGATAAATTACTTGAATTGTCTTTTTCTAATTTAACCGCAAACCAGTGTTTATTTGATCTAACAACAAAGACTCTTGCTCGCTTATCATTGTCATTTTTAAAATTATTAACTTTTTCCTTTAAAGCATTTGTTAAACCTTGCCTTAGAGATGAATTTCTAATTTCACGCGCATCCGAAAACTCCAATATTTCAACATTATTAACAAATTCATCCGAAACATTGAAAATC
>JAUWHS010000083.1 GCA_030605785.1 bacterium | reverse complement strand
CATTAAAACTTAGAACAACAAATAAGTGTATACAAAAAGAAAAATAACGAAGTAAATAGATTTAAAATTTTGAAACTAAGTAACAATTTATCTAAAGGGATTAAAGGCCACCCTCCCTTCCCAAGACGCGCTATTATTTGAGTCCAGACTTCCTGTTGAGATAGACCTACTTCTTGAAAAAGAATTAAAATTATTATCATCTTCATAAAACTTTTCTAAAGAATTTTTTAAAATTTTTTCTAAACTTGCATATTGAATTTGATTTATTAATGCCATACAAGTAGCATAGATTTCTTCTTTTTTGGAACAAATACCAGAAGAACAATCTGAATCAGATCTCATTTGACCACTGTCAGCCCGATCTCTTTTTTTTCCTTCACTCTTAGTTTGAATTTGCTCAAAAATTAAATTCCAATCTAAGTTTTTATCTTTAATATATCTAACGTAAAAACACTCAGTAAATTCATCAATCATTTGCAAAAATAATATTTCTTGCTTATCAAACATCAATATAATTAGATATATAAAATACCAATCAGAACAATCAATCCCATCTTCAAAATATAAAACAGGAAACTGCAAATTATTTAAATATGAATAAAAATTTAGAACCGGTTCACCATTTTTATCAAGAGAAAAACAATCCTCTCTCTTTTCTCTCTCATAGGCTAAAAAATATTGTTTCAACTCCCACCGAAAATACTTAACATCTTGATGTTTAAAAACTTTTCTAAGATCAAAACAATTTGAAAAAGTAATCATTTTTTTTATGATTTTGCTTTTCCCTGATCTTGGTAAATTTTCAAATAAACTATTATTAAAAAAAATATTTAAATCTGATAAAAAGCTCTCACAATCAAAGAATGTTTCTTCTAATTTTTCTCCTAATAATCCTTTGTTCTTCTTAAAAATCTCTTTTATACTGTAAAACATTATTTTCTTTATTCGCTGAGTAGCCATAGAAAATAAACTCATTAAATTACATAAATATCCGTAATATTCGTCTGAATCATCCTTAGACTGCGTTAAAAAAGAAAATAACGTTTCAAAAGCTACTTTATAAGCGCTAACTTCTTTATCGTCAAAAAGATCTTCACTATTTAATTGTTTTTTAATTAAGTTAATTGCGGATTCGTATACTTCTTTTTTTACTGTATAACTTTGTAAACTTTGGAAATTTTTATATTGAGAAAAGCTCGGAATAAAAAAAATAAAATTAGAATTAATAAATAAGATAATAAGTCTTTTAAGAGTTTTTTTCATTGTCCCACTCCCCTTATTTAGTTCTTCAACCTTATTTGGTGTACAAAAAATGTTATAAAAAAGTAAAGAAATTTAGATTATTCTATTAATCGCGTCTTCGATTAAAGAATCAATTTGACTTTCTTGCTCTTGAGAAAAGTTGGTTAGAACATAATTTCCAACATCGTCTTTGTTTTCAGGTCTTCCTATTCCAAATTGCAAACGCCAGAAATCAGAACCTATCACCCCCATAATTGAACGTAAACCGTTGTGTCCTTTCGCGCTGCCATCAAATTTTAAATTAATTTTTCCAAACGGTTTTTCTAATTCATCATGAATTACTAAAATTTCTTCAGAGTCAATTCCCTTTTTTAAAAGAAAGGACAAAACTTTGCCCGAAGCATTCATAAACGTTTGGGGCTTAACAAGAATTATTCTTTGCATATTCGGAATATCCGTCTTCGTACCGCAAGATGACTGTACTTCGCCGGACGGGTCGACGGGCTCCCCGGAACCAATTTGTATGTCGCAATATTCTAAATCGTCTTTAGATTGCCAAGAACCAGTAAACTGATCAGCTATAACATCAACAATTCGAAAGCCAATGTTGTGACGATTTTTATAATACCTGAAGCCCGGGTTACCAAGACCAATGATTGCTTTTACATTTTTTAAATCAAAACCTTTATTCATTAAATTAAATCCGGTAACGTTTTTGCCAAATATTCATCAATTGAAACAACAAAAAATTTGTTCCCAAAAGAACTTTTATCTATCAAAACCGTATCGGTTATGAAAACACGTTCGAACGAACTATTTTCTATTAACTCAGTGGCGCCGGAAGATAAAACCGCATGAGAAAAACATCCGACAACTTTTTTAGCTCCATTTTTTAAAATCATTTCACAAGCTTTTACCGCGGTTTTTCCCGTATCAATTATATCATCAATCATTATTACGGTTTTTCCATCAACATCACCATGCAAGCTTAACGCGACAGGATTATCAGCTGACACTCTTTTCTTTTCAATAAAAGCAAAACTTGAACCGAGTTCTTCCGCTAATTTTTGATTTCTTTGCTTTCCACCCTTATCCGGAGAAACAAAACAAATCTGTGAAAAGTCACTTTTTTGCAAAAAATCACTTTCTATTAATTTTTTAAATTTTTCGGATTTCAAAAACTGAAGCCAAAAATCTTTTAAATCAATATTTATAATTTCAAGATCAAGTTTTTCGATAACTTCCGGCGCGTGCATTTCACAAACAATAAGTTTATTAACACCGGCGGTTTTTAAAAATTTTATAACAAGTTCCAATAAACCTAATTTGTTTACGGATAAAGAACTTTGTTCTTGACGGGAATAAGGTAAATAAGGCAAAAAAGCCGTTATATTATTTACATCTATTTTTTTAAGAAAATCTATTAAAAACAAAAAATCAAAAAGTTGATTATTAATCGAACTACAACAAATAGGTCTATTTAAAATAGGTCTATTAGAAAAGTAAAACTGATTTGTAACAAAAATATTTTTAATATTTTTTAGATTTTCATAACTTATCGGCTTTATAAAAGTTTCTGAATCGGCAAAATGATCAATTTCAATTTCATGAAGTTGCTTATTAAAAGAATTTGCCAGTTTTTTTGCTAACAACGAATTAGTATCAGCAACGAATTCTAAATTATTCATAATTCAACCAACGTTAAAATTTAAATAACTTTGCCCAAAAAGATTTTTTCTCATTTTGTTTATTTAACAAAACCTTAACCTTTTTAGATAAATCCAAAATTTCAGGTAAACGCATTGTCGCGACGGTTAAACGTTTCCACTGAGAAAATGGAACAGCGGGAAGACCCGCGACAGTTTGTCCATCTTCTATATCCTTCATTACCGCGCTTTTAGAAACAATTTTTGCGCCATTACCAATTTTTACATGATCTTTAATGGCAACCTGTCCACCAATTTGGCAACCAAAACCAATTTGCGCTGTACCACCAATAACAGTTTGAGCTAAAATAACACAACAGTTACCAATTTTTACATTGTGCGCAATGTGAACCATGTTATCTATTTTTACATTGTCCCCGATAAAAGTTTCATCAAAAGAAGCTCTGTCAATACAGGCATTGGCGCCAATTTCAACATCATTACCAATTCTTACAATTCCAACTTGAGGGATTTTTCTCAAACCTGTTTTACCAACTTCATAACCAAAACCATCGCAACCAATTACAGCGCCACTGTGAATTATACAATTATTACCAATAACACAATGATCCAAAATTATAGCGCCGGGATAAATTTTTACATTTGCGCCAATAAAAACTTTTTTTCCAATGTAAGAATTAGCGCCTATAAATGAATTTTCACCAATAAAAACTTCATTTTCAATTACAGCGCCGGAAGAAACAATTACATCATCTTCAAGCTTTGCGGTTACGGCAATAGTCGATAACTTATGAACACCTGTAACATTTTTTTTGTTTTGAATGTAATCGGTAATTTTTTGAAACGCCAATAAAGGATCTTTCACGAGAATATAATTTTTACCATCAATTATTGGGCGAGAAGAGATAATTAATCCCGCGTTGCTTTTTTTAATAACATCTAAAGCTAAAGCGTCAAAAACAGAATTGTCACCACGATCAAGAAAAAAGGCGAGATCATTTTGTCCCGCGTTTTCAAAAGAAGAAATTTTTTCAATAAAAAAAGAATGATCAATCTGAGATTGACCATCACCAACTAATTTTAAAATATCACCTAACTTTAAATTTATTTGCATTTACATCCCATAAATACAAACTACCCGCCGAATGAATGGCGGGTAGTTTAATTTAAAAAATTTACGCTGCTTTTATTTTTTTAACCGTAGAAGAATCTGTATTTACTGTTTTTGAACTTTTAAGCTCTTTTTCATAATCTACGTTAACAGCTTTTAAAACTTCTTCTGTTTTATCAATCGCATTATTAACAAATAAAACACCAGGTACATTTTTATCAATCATTAAGCCCCAGTCTTGACTTTTGCAAACGCTGTTTACAACTTTCATTTGTTTTTCACGCAATACAAATTGCTGTCTTTGTACTCTTGTTTTAAGGCCTTCTTCCATATCGGCTAAGTTTCTTTCCGCTGTTTTTTTCATTTTTTCAAGTTCTTCTATTTTTTCTAATTTTGCTTCTTTGCTCAAAACTTTAGCCTGTTTTTCAATTGTTTTTTGAAGATCAACTAATTTATCTTGTTCTGTTTTAACTTGAGTTCTAAAATCTTCTACTTCTTTTTGAAACTTTTCCGAAAGAAGTTTACCTTCAGTTGAATCTTGCATTAATAAAATACTGTCAATAGAAACCAAGCTGTCCGATTTTTTTACAATATCAACGGCCTGAACAGAAGAAACTGCCAATAATAAAGCCGAAATTAAAATTTTTTTCATCAAAAAAACCTTTCTGAAAACAGAATTAGACATACCATTCAAAACAATCACTACAAGAAAATATCGTATCGTTTTTTAAAAAAAGGTCAACCGTGGAAAATTTCATCTATCGTTTTTTTAATCTCTTTCTCATCAACAAAATGTCCCATCGCGCCGTAAAACACATCATCATATTCTCTGGTTTTAATAACAACAGGCATCGGAACAGCATGTCCTAAAAGAAGAGCCTGTTTTTTTGTGTCTAAGGTAGAAAGAATTGATCGCAACCCGGAAGCATTACTTACGCCTGTAAGAACTGCTTGAATATCTTTTTCATCATTTAAAAGCGCGATAATTTTTGTTCCGATTTGGGAAATTATTTCCGGGTCAATTCCTGACGGTCTTTGGTCAACAACAAGTAACGAAACGTAATACTTTCTCATTTCACGAGCAATCACACCAAAAATTGTTTGCTTCGCGGCCTGAGAGTTTAAAAATTTATGCGCTTCTTCAATTGTTATCATTAAATGCTTTGGCGCGTCCTCTTGTTTTTGTGAAGATAAAAATTTTTCTGTCTGATTAACATAAGCTTTGTGTATTTTTCGTGTAATAATATTCGCGACCAAAAGATAACAAAGCAAAGAAGTATGATTTCCAAATTCAAAAACAACATGTTTTCCGTCCTGCAAATGAGCTATTAAATCATCGATTACAGGTTTTCCGGTTCTCTCTTTTTGTAAAAATGGAAAACGCTCA
>JAUWHS010000023.1 GCA_030605785.1 bacterium | reverse complement strand
GAATGAACGAACTTTATCAAATGTGTTTTCACTTTTAATTGGAACATAAATATGAAGGCCTTTCGATCCTGTTGTCATAACAAAAGCTTTAAGACCAATTGATTTTGTAATTTGTTTTAATGTTTTTGCTGTTTTGCATGCAAGTTTGAAATTTTCTTTATTATTTTTTTCCAGATCTAAATCAAAAACAATTTTATCCGGATAGTTAAGATTATTTATTTTGCTTAACCAAACGTGGGGTGTAATACATCCCTGATTTGCGATATATATCAATGTGGCTTTATTTTGGCAAACAACACAGTTATAACTTCCATTTATTTTTCTTTTAACTTTTATTGTTTTGATCCATTTAGGAAAGTAATCAGGAGCGTTTTTTTCATAAAAAGATTTACCTCTTATTCCATCGGGAAATCTTTGCATTGAGATTGCTCTGTCTTTTAAGAAAGGCAAAAGAGTGGGAGCGATTTTTTGGTAATATTTAATTAAATCACCTTTAGTAATTAAATTACTTTTAGTTCTTTTATCTTTTGGAAAAAAGATTTTATCCTTGTTTCCAAGAGTGATTTTGTGTTTATTTAGATTAACAACAGACATTGAATCCTCCTTTTTTTGGATCATTATCAACACAGATATAATATGCTACAATATTTTTTGTTCTAATTTGTAGCCTTTATTTTTTGAAGAGATGTTTTATGAAAAAATTGCTTTTATTGTTTGTATTTATTTTCAATTTTAATATTGATTTTTTATATTGTGCAAAAAATAAAAGAAAGCGTGTAGATGCGCAAACAGAACAGCCCACGAAAAGAGCGAGAAAAAGTTTTCTTTATGATCCTGGATCAGAAAAACCTTTTAGGATTAGTCGCAGTAAAATAGATTTATTTTTACAATGTCCCAGATGTTTTTATCTTGATCGTAGATTAGGAATTAAAAGACCTCCAGGTTATCCATTTACTTTAAATAATGCTGTGGATGAACTTTTGAAAAAAGAGTTTGATATTTATAGAGAAAAACGAGAGAAGCATCCTCTTTGTATCGAAAATGAAATTGACGCAATTCCATTTAAACATGAAGATTTAGATGGTTGGAGAGATTCTTTGCATAAAGGGATTGAGTATGAAATGCCTGAAACTAATCTTAAAATTACCGGTGGCATTGATGATGTTTGGATTAATTTGAAGGATGAATTAATTGTCGTAGATTACAAAGCTACTTCCAAAAAAGGAGAAGTTTCTCTTGATGCTGATTGGCAAATTGGTTACAAAAGGCAAGTTGAAATTTATCAATGGCTTTTTCGACAAAATGGTTTTAAAGTTTCTAATACTGCGTATTTTGTTTATTGTAACGCGAAAAAAGATGTTGATAGATTTGACGGAAAATTGAAATTTAATATTTCGGTAATTCCATATGAAGGTAATGATTCTTGGGTTGATGGTACAGTTATGAAAATTTATGATTGTCTTCAATCAGATGATATTCCTGAAGAGAAAGAAGAATGTGCTTATTGCAAATATACTTTGGCTGTTTGTCAGAATAATAATTATTTTGAGCAAGAAGAAGGTTTAAGTTGAAATTTTTGATTCAAACTGAATCCAAAAAGGGCTTTACTATAAAAAGTAAAGTCCTTTTTGCTATAATGGCGAAGTGAATTGTTATTTATTCAATTTAAAAACTAATAATGGGTAGGGACGGTGAAAAAATTATTAATAATTAGTTTTATTTTTTTATCTTTTTTTATTTCAAGTGCTATGGCTAAGGCTCCTAAAATTGTTGTTTTTACTAGTAATGGTGGGAATGGACACAAATCCGCATGTGAGGTTTTGAAAGAAACTTTTCCGGATTGTGAGATTAAATTAGTAAATCCGATTTATGATTTTTTCAAAAACTCTTTTGATGGAGAAAGTGTTTACAATAAAGTAGTTCAAAAAGGCTGGATTCGTACATCAAGTTTTGTTGCTCGATATGTTGGAAAACCTTTTTTTAAATTGAGAACCGGTTCTTTTAAAAAAAGATTTCTAAAATATCTTGAGGACGAAAAACCGGATGTTTTAATTTCTGTAATTCCTTTAATTAATTACCCGGCTGCCTGGGCCGCTAATAAATGCGATATTCCTTTTTTTGTTATTACATTGGACGCGGATCTTGAGTTATGGCTCTTGAATATGGAAAAATGTCGTAATCTAAATTTTACGATGACTGTTAATACAAAAACACCACGAATTGAAAAACAACTAAAACAAAAAAGAATTCCGGATTCTCGTGTTTTAGAAGTTGGAAGCCCTTTGCGCAAAAATTTTCTTGAACAAAAAGATTCTAAGGCTATTCGTAAAGAATGGAATATTCCTCAAGATAAAAAAGTTATAATGTTAATGCGGGGCGGAACAGGTTCAATCAGATTAGTTAATTATGTCCGTTCGTTAGTAAAAATTAACAAACCAATCCATTTATTAGTCTGTGTTGGAAGAAGTTCTAAATTAATTTCAAAAATTAATCAAATCAAAACCAATGGGATGGTAATTTTTTCAGTTATTCCATTTACTAAAAAAATTCCGGATCTTATGGCCGTTTCAGATTTATTAATTACGCAATCGAGTCCAAATGTTTGCAATGAAGCAATGAGCATGAATTTACCTATTTTAATAGATAGGGCGGCGCCTTCTTTATTTTGGGAAAAAGCAACGGTTGATTGGGTTCATATGTATGGAA
>JAUWHS010000035.1 GCA_030605785.1 bacterium | reverse complement strand
GAAGGATAACAATGTTGCATGCCATGTTGAGCAGGTGTGTCTTCTAGGGTTAAAACAGTTTTCCAATTCTGACCATTGTTATAACTAATATCAAGAACCAGTTTGCTGCGATCACCACACTGTCCATTTTGTATGTCGTTTGGAAGAACATTACGAACAAGCAGAATATTGCCATTTTCCAGTCTTACAGAATCAATGCCGGAACCGCAATCTCCACCCCCATTAGTTAAACTTATCTCCTGCTCTACAGGTTGCCATGTTTGTCCTAAATTATTGGAAACAGAAGAAACGAGATATTTAGTTCCTTTTCCACGACAAACAATTTTAATTAAACCATTATCAATAAAAAAAATTGTTGGCTGAATAATTCCGGTACGATTTAAAAGAGATTTTTTATCCTTTTTTATTTTTGTAGGACCAAGAATATTATGGGGAATAGCTATTGGTTTAGATTTTTTAACAGAAGATATATTTGATGAGTTCGAATGAAAAGTAAATGTTTCCATCTGAACGTACCAATCAACTAATCCTTCAACAGACGAACCACACAAAATAGTATTATCACTTAAACGAATTGGTTTGCATCTTGTTGGCCCAACAGCGCCACCGTATTTTGACAAATCCTCAGCCACAGACCAAGTTTCCCCACCATCAAAAGACCTTTTTAAGTACCCTTTCCACTTCATTGGAGAAATACCAATCTTAAAAAATAATAAAATCGTTTTTTCATTAAGTCGAAATAAAACAGGGTTATAACAAGGTTTGTTTCCTTCACCTATAATTTTATTAGAATCTTCAACAACAAAAGGCTCATACCAATCCCATTGATCATCATCATTTTTATATCCATGAGACAACCAAATTTTAACATCCGATTTACCCTCATCAGTCCCACCAAAATAGGCTGTAATTAAATGATCTTCAGAGACTTCCGCGATTGTTGCGGCATGTACACGCTTGTGATTTATTGGATTTGAAATAAGTGGTAATAATTGTTCAGATAAAACAACATCTTGATTAGAGCTCAACTTACTGAAAAAAAACACTGAATAGATAAAAAAAGCAGCGAAAAAAAATATAAATTTTGCTTTATTTACGAACATAACAACCCCCAATAATGATTAAAATACTTACTAGTAAAATACTTTACCGGTACTATAATCGCAAACGCCACAATCTGAAAAATTCGGCCACAAACACGAAGTAATAAATTCAATTAGAAACTAAAGAAATTGATAAAATAAAAAATAAATATTTTAATTTAAAATCTTTGTTCTTTAGAAAGTTTTTTGACCATAGCAAGAAAAAAATCCGCATCCCAAACTTTAAGACTTTCTCGTTCTTGTTTTTGCAAAAAGTGTTCAACATCACGTTTTACATCTATCCAATCTATTTTTTCTATTTTTTCAGTCAAAGCCTCAGTCAACCAACTGTTTGTAACGGTTATATTTTGTTTTTTCCATGGCCCTTCTTGATCAATGGCTTGTGTTAAATGGATATAATTAGGAACAATTTTTTTAGAAACATACCATATAAAGTCAAACCAATCACGACCCTTTGTAAAAGGCCTACACAATAAAGCATGACACTTACTTGCAAATAAACTTGGCAAATCTTGTGAAACAATTGAAAATGCATATGGAAAATTAATAAAATTCTTTTCAAATTCTGACCCTGCAGGTGGATTCGTATCAATTTCTAACTTAATTTTTATTGTTTGTTTATCCGAGGAACCTCGTGGGTGAGTAAAAACAAACACCTTTCCAAAAGAACGATCTTTCAAGAATGCCATCTTTACAGCCTTATCGACCCGCGATCGATCAATCACATCAAACTCAAGACTATAAAGTTTAAATTCTAGCTGCAATGACTTCAAAAAAGGTTCCCAAACAAATGTGTCATCAGGCTCAAAAAGGATAAAATCTAAATCCTCTGAAAACCTCCGAAGTCCATGAATTATACGCAAACAAGACCCTCCCTGAAAAGCTGCTTTATTAAAAAAATAAGCCCGATCCAAAGCGCACAAGGCAATCTCTTGTATAATTTCTTTGAGAGCGTTCAACTCAGCCAGTGATGAATCCGGAGTATATTCTTTTAATCGTTCTTCTATAATTTTTATGCTCATACATACACCTTCAAGCTTTTATAATCTCATTTAAAAAGATTTTCAAATTTTCACGTACACGACAACTTGGATAACTCGCTGCCAATATTTTAAGCATTTTTTTATCGCTATTGATAAGAGTTTCTCTATCAATTCGAAGGTCAGCCTCAAGCTCAGAAAGGTTTTTCCATGACTTGCGTCTTGTATAAATAAAATCAGCAAGTGCCCTCCAAGGAGAAGCAACAAAAAAAGCACCCTTTTTTGTTCTAACGCGATCAACACCGGTATAAAATTTCTCTTCTGGAACACGCTTATAATTAAATATACCGATCGGAGTTTTGAATTCTTTTGCTCGTTTTATGCTCACACAAGTAGTTGTATAAACTCCTTCCGGAATCCAGCCATGATATGAAAGAGCCGACTCCAAACTGACAAACGAATGCTCATAAATCAAAGAGGCTAATTCAAACACTTCTATAAACAACGGCTCTGCTTTATCTGCAATAAGATACAACCCCCTTCTAATGCGAATTAACAACCCTTCCTTGAGAATTCTTTTCACGATAGAATGACGGGCACCGTCTGTCTTATCCATAAAAAGCATTGCTAAATCATCATCTTGAATAAAACATTTTGGCCATTCTTCAATTAAATCTCGTATATTTTTTTCCATTTTTGCTCCTAAAATTTATGCACGAAACTGTCAAAAAGTGACAGTTTCATGCATATTATAGATATGAAAAAGGATTAAAAGCAAGATTAATCACAAATTAACTTACTGATCAATGTATAAAAACTTTTATTAAAATTCCGGTTAACTTGCATTTTCAACCAAAAATACATAGCATCAAGTATACATTTCAACCAAAAACATATTGAATCAAATACCCATTTCGACCAAAAACTTGCAAAA
>JAUWHS010000099.1 GCA_030605785.1 bacterium | reverse complement strand
GCAACAAACGTTAGTTAATCGCTCCCGTTTTGTAACTCCAAAGCTAAAAGAATTAGAAACATTACTTTTAAAAGCTCAAAATGATGTTGAAGCTGTTGAAGAAAAAGTTTTTGAACAGGTGAAAAAAGAGGTTGAAGAACGATTGAACGATTTAAGACAACTCGCTCAATCACTTTCTTATTTTGATGCGATTTTTGGTTTTGCCCGAGTTGCTTATGATCATTCTTATGTAAAACCAAATTTTAATTCAGAACAAAATATTATAATTAAAAATGGACGCCATCCGGTAATAGAACAAAAACAGGGTGTACCATTTATTCCAAACGATACAAATTTAACAGATAAAGAATCTTTGTGGATTGTAACCGGTCCAAACATGGGTGGTAAATCAACATACTTACGTCAAGTTGCTCTTATTTGCATTATGGCGCAATGCGGAAGTTTTGTTCCGGTTGATAATTCTAATTTACCAATTTTAGATCGCATTTTTACGCGTATTGGTTCGGGTGATAATTTGGCGGAAGGTAAAAGTACTTTTTTAGTTGAAATGGAAGAGACCGCGACAATTTGCACCCAAGCTAATAAAAACAGTCTTGTTATTCTTGATGAAGTTGGTAGAGGAACAAGTACTTTTGATGGCATGGCTTTAGCGCAAGCAATTATTGAATATCTTTTTCAAAAGATTGGCGCAAGGGCTTTATTCGCGACACATTATCATGAGATTACGAAATTAAGTAATAAATTTAATGGTATCGCGAATTATTATATGGAGAGCAAAAAAATAAAAGATCAAGTTGTCTTTTTATATAAAATTGTAAAAGGTATTTCAGGAGGTAGTTTTGGCCTTGAGGTCGCGAAGCTCGCGAACTTACCAAAACAAATTGTTTTAAGAGCTACAGACTTATTACAAAAAATGGAATCACAAAAAGCGTTAGAAACCAAACTAGTCAAACAGCAAAGCTTATTTGAAGTTGTGCATGAAAACGATCATGAAAGTGATTATGAAAATAATACTTTTTCAATAAAAGAAAAAGAACTGCTATTACAAGAAATTGCTGATCTGAAGCAACAATTAAAACATAAGCAAGATGCGTTGAGAGATATTAATAATTTAAATTTAAATGAGCTTTCACCCAAGCAAGTTTTTGATTTACTTTGGGAAATAAAGAATAATAAAAATATTTTAATTTAAATTTTTAATATAATATTTGATAATTTTTTCTAATGTTATATATTCGTTTGAATTGGAAAAGCTTTATAGCATCAAGTTTTTTTAGTTTTTGCTTGCATTTTGGAAAGCTTATGCTAACATGAGCTGACTGATTTTAATTAGTTTATTAATTTCTTTTTCTTTGACTTTTTTTATAAATTTTTTTAGCAATAAGAAAACAGTAAAAACATTAAGCGGGGAGGCTATGTATGGGGATAATTTAGTTGCTGTTTTTTAAAAATGTTGGTTATTTTGGTTATTAAGTTAATGGTGGTTGTTACTTGATTGTGTTGTTGAAGAACATGTGTTTTTTATTTTTTATGAGGATATCGATGAAGAAACTTTTATACGCGTTACTTATTTCACTTGCTTTCGGAAATGCGGTTGTCGCAAATCCTGATGAACTTTTGTCAGATCTTAATGCGCAACTTGCTGATTTAACAGAAGAAACAAAATCTGAAGAATTAATAGAAGTTAGAAAAGGCAGAATTGTTACAGCTAAAGATAAAGTTGTTGATTTTAAAAACAAAACTGTAAAATTCATTGTTAAAGATCATCCATATATGTCTATCGCAGTTGCAACAGCATTAGTTGCTGTTTCTGCTCGACTTTTAATTGGTAGCCGTTTAGGACGATGGACTGATACTGCAGAACCAGCTAAAGGTGAAGAAATTGCAGGTATGACAAAAGAAACCGTTGATGGTGTTGATAAATACTTCACTGGTGATGATAGTAATAAAGTAGAATATCCTGATGCTGTTAAGGAAGAAAAAGTTGATGACACAACAAAATTCTACAAATCAGTACCTGGCGAAACAACAACTGGTGATAGATTCTTTAAAAGATATTATAATGCAACAGGTGGTTATTTTGAAGATTTGGCTTTGAGGGGCGCAAAAGCCGGTGCAAAAGGTATAGACAATAAAACACATCGCTTTGGTTGGGATACTGATAGAACAGAGAGATGGGTTAAGACTCCGGCTAATAATGGTTATGCTTATGCTAAAACTCACAAGAAGAAATTTATTACTGGTGGCGTTGTAGGAACAGCTGCTGTTGTAGCTGGTGTTGTTTATCTTTACAAACACTTCAAAGCAAACAACCCGGAATTATTAGAAGCAATCAATGATTCAGTAGAAAATGGTAAAGAAGTAAATCTTGATGAAATTCTTGCAGAAATTGGATCTAACTAATTAAAGATTCAATATAAATTAATTTAAGAAGAGCTCCGAAAAATTCGGAGCTCTTCTTTTTTGTATTATAAAAAAACTTCTTATTGGTTTTCATACCAACTCAAAAATTTTCTAACCGCTTTTATTCTGGCGTTATCTTTTACAAGTCCATCTTCTTTTTCAATATAATATTTAGCGTAACTTTGATCTCTTCCTTCAGGATAAAAAATATTATTCATTGGAAGTTGAGGATGTGGCGGTTCATCAACCGGTGGTTTAATTACACCGTCAATTTTGCCTTCAAAAATTTCGAATTTATTTTCATCAAACATAAAAACAAGTGTAACTAAAAAATATGCCCTGTTATCATCTTCAACCAACTTTAATAATCCTTTGTATCCTAATCCCTGATAAACAAACTTGGTTAATGTTCCAGGAAAATTATTATATTGCGCGAAATAAAGTCCGCTATCATCAACAAGTAATGGTTTTTTGATTTTGTTCCAGGCTTGCAATGCTTTTGAAATAGCAATTGCTTTTTGATCCGTTGTTTGAATTTCCGGAATGTCTCCAATAAATTGTTTGATCTCTATGCTTTTATTATTTTTTTCAACAAAATGTTTAACCTGCTGAAATTTTCCCTCATTTCCGGTTGCGTAATAAATTATTTTTTTCATTATTTTCCTTTTGAAATAAAAAGTTAAAAAGGATTAAGTTTTTAATTTTAATCACTTTTCCCTATTATTGCCACATAAAATCATAGTTATAATTTATTTGTTGATAAATCATTTGAAATAAACATAGCCTAAAAGGTGTCTATAACTTTTACTTTTTCAGTAGAAGGGGGTGGGGCCATGTTTATAGTCAAACAATTCTATTTATTTTTTCTTTCCACAATTGTCTTTTTTTCTTTTGTTTGTGTTTTAGATCTAAAAGGTCTGGAATTTGTCGCGGCGTCAGATTTTCATGTTGGAAGAAGTGATAAATATCTTAATGCACGAAAACATGAGGTTCGGCGACTGTTGTTAAAATATTTAGATACTAATAAAACAGATCTTGTTCTTATGGTTGGAGATTTAACAGATCACGGTCGCTTTGACGATTGTGATTCTGTTGAAAGCGAATGGGAAAAGTTTTTATTTGATTGGTTTTATCCTATATCCGAAAAAATAGGGGTACAAAATATTTGTCTTTGTCCCGGTAATCATGATACGGGTTATATTTATGGTAAAAAGTTTTTTAAAAATGAATCTGTTTTTGATGCTCTTAAGAATTATGGTTTAGAAAATTATTCTTTTTTAAAAGAAAATATTCTTTTTGTTTGTTGTGGTATATATCCTGATTTAAATACACGAAATTATTTAAGATTACTTTTGCGTTGTGTACATAAAAGCATTCCAATTGTTATGTTTTTTCATTACACAATTTCAAAACCTTGCCATGGTTTTAATGATGATGAAAAAAATGAATTTTACGAAGTTATAAAAAATCGTAATGTTATTGGAATTATTAACGGACACAAACATGGAACATTTGAGGATGATTGGAATGGTATTCCGGTTTTTGGTGTTGGAGGCTATGGGTTTACCACTTTTTCTGTTTCTAAAAAAAATACATTAAAAGTTAAATCTACATTTGCTGATAAGAAAAGATTTCAAAGGATGTATTCAATTTAAATAAAAAAAGGGAGATTTGTTATGTTGTTATTAAAAAGTAAAAAATCATTTTTTCTGTTTTTTGTAATTACTTTTTTTGTTAATTACGTGACACCATTTAAATTTATAGCTTTTTCGGATACTCATATTGGGCGTCAAGTTGAGAGTGGCAATAATGTTGCGGTGGAAAAACTTAAACTTCGTGAGCCAATTATACAGGAAATGAAAGATGATGAAGAGATAAAATTTGCGCTGATTGTTGGTGATTTGGTTGATCATGGTTGGGCAAATCCAAGATTCAATTGTTGTGGTTGTTGTAATTTGATAGATGAATGGCATGATTTTGAACAACAATGGGTGGTTCCTTTAATTAGCCAAATTGGAGCATCAAATGTTTATCTTTGCGCTGGCAATCATGAGAAAATTCTTGATTACCGCAAAATTTGTCGTAAATCGGCATACAAAAAAATAGAGGAATCTACAAACGGAATAAATTATTATTTTAAAACTGATGGAGTTTTTTTTCTTTGTTGTGGAATTTATCCTGATTTTAATACTTGTTTGTGGTTAGATGATCTTTTGAAATGGATTGGGCATCGGCCTGTTATTATTTTTTTTCACTATAATATTGAAGGAAAATATAGTGATTTTTGGTCAGATGACGAAAAAAATATTTTTTATAATCTGATACAGAAATATAATATTAAAGCCATTATTAATGGTCATGTTCATAAATCAAGTACATATTTATGGAATAAAAAAATAAGAGTAATAAATGTTGGTGGATATAATTTTACAATTTTTAACTATTCTGATGGAAAATTAACTTTTGAGCGAAAATCTTAATTATTGTAATTTTAATATTACTGAACCTTTTTTCATGAATGTTGTAAGAAGAGTTCTATTTAGTAGAGTTTTTAGCTAAAATTCCACTTTTATCGTTTGACAAATAGAAGATATTTGTTAGGTTGATAACTCAATTTAATGGTTAATTCCATTTATTGATAAAGTGTTAACTTAAGACGAAGTACTTTGCCTTGTAGATAAATAGGTTTTGAAACGGCAAAAGAACTGTCTGGGGGCTTTCTTTAAAGGTTAAAATCTCAAATAAGTGATTTATCATTATATCTAGAGGTTTTTGTAAGAAGTGTTATTTACTTCTGTTTTTGTTTGCTTTTTAAAATTAAGCAAGTCGGCCTTAAGTGTGAGCGCCAAATTGGTGAGAGCCAATAAGGAAAATACTTGGCACGATGATGTTTTATTTTAATAAGTAGGTATTTAAGCTTACAAAAACTAAAAGGTATAATTGTTATGAATGAACTAAAATTCGAAGAATTAAATTTATCAAATGAGCTTTTAAAAGCAATCTCAGGTATGGGGTTTGAACAAATGACTCCCATCCAATCAAAAGCAATTCCTGAAATTATTTTAGGAAAAGATATTATAGGTCATGCTTCAACCGGAACAGGTAAAACGGCGGCATTTGCTCTTCCCGCAATTGAAAAAATTGATGAGGGACAGCAAGCTGTTCAGATTCTTGTTTTGTGTCCGACCAGAGAACTTGCGATACAGGTTTCATCTGAAATTAATAAATTTTTAAAATATAAAAAGAATATTTTTGCATTGCCCGTTTATGGTGGTCAACCAATTGAAAGGCAATTTTATGGCTTAAGAAAAGGGGCTCAAATTGTTGTTGGAACTCCCGGTAGAACTTTAGACCATATTAAACGTGGAACTTTAAAGTTAGGCAAAGTTAAAATGGTTGTTTTGGATGAAGCTGATGAAATGCTTGATATGGGTTTTAGACCTGATCTCCATCAAATTTTAAAAGGCACACCAAATAACAGACAAACAACTCTTTTTTCCGCGACGATGTCACGTGAAGTTTTAAACTTAACAAAGCAGTTTCAAAAAAATCCAAAACTTATCAAAGTTTTAAGTGAAGAAATTAGTTCAAAAATGATTAAACAATCTTATTTTGATGTTGAGCCATCAAGAAAAACTAGATTGCTTTCGCAATTGCTTACAGAACATAATCCGAGACTTTCTATTGTTTTTTGTAATACCAAAAGAAAAGTTGATGCTGTTTGCGATGATTTACGCTCACACGGTTTTTACTCCGCGGCGCTTCATGGTGATATCAGACAAAATAAGCGTGATACTATTATGAATAAATTTAGAAATGAAAAAGTTAATGTTTTAGTTGCGACAGACGTTGCGGCTCGCGGTATTGACGTTTCTAATGTGGAAATTGTTTTTAACTATGGAATTCCAAGAGAGACTGAATCATACGTTCACAGAATTGGAAGAACCGGAAGAGCCGGAAAAACAGGTAAAGCAATTAGTTTGGTATCAAGAACTGAGTTTGGAAAATTTCGTGATATTATGAGATTTACAAAAACAGATATTGAGAGAAAAAGTATAAACAATCTTTTCGACCCTGAATTTGTTTCTAGAGATAAAATTAATCATGACGAGTTTGTACAAGTAAAAAAGACAAGTACCGCAAGCTCAAATAATAAGAACAAAAATGAAAAACAACGAAGTCTTTTTTCTAAAATAAATAGTCGCGTTAAAAAAGTAAGAAAAGATGATTTATCAAAATATTTACACATGATGAATGAGTTGGTTGATGATGATACTTCTTTAGAAAATCTTTCAGCAGCGCTTCTTAAAATGGTTATTGAAGGTGAAGGTAAATCAAAAATGTCATCACAAAGACGTTTTCGTTATTAAATAATTCTTTTTTAAAATATTAAAAGATCCGTTTGAAAAATCTAATTTTTTCAAATGGATCTTTTTTTTAATATAAAGTTCCCTTGATTTTTATACATGTTGGGTGAAATGTTACCCTGATTTTTATGCGAAAAAAATTTTACGTTCTGTTGCTAATACATCTTTACGGGAATTGAATGTTTTGCTGAATACAAGTTTTAATGGTCTTCTAGAATGTGTGTATCCAGGAAATTTTCCAGTTTCATGTTCGTGAACTCTTTTTTTTAAGTTGTCAGTTTGACCAACGTAGAAACTGCTGTCTGAGCAAAGGAGAATATATAGATAAAATTTTGTCATTTTAGAAATTGTTTTTTTTGTAAATAGAAAATGGCATGCCCGACAGGACTTGAATTCGTCGTTTAGTATATGTTAAGACAAAATCAAGAGTCAAATTTTTTAAAATTTGTTAATATTGAGAATCTGATTGACTGGTGGCTTTGCTTCAGGATGTTGTAGGATTATTTGATGGTGATGGAAATGTGTATCCAGAAATTGAAGTGAATCAATGAGTAAAAAAATAAAGGTAAGTGATGAATAAGAAAAAAATATCAAAAAAGATTTCATCAAAGGTAAATGATACGGCGGTTAAGGAATATGTAAAACTTCTTGAAAATATAAAGATAGACATTCTGCAAACACAATTAAAAGCTGCCTTGTCTGTAACAAAAGAGTTAATCTTACTCTATTGGAGAATTGGGAAAACTATTTCAAAAAAAATGAAGACTGAAGGTTGGGGAACGAAAGTAGTAGAAAAACTTGCGCATGACCTGGGAAAGAGTTTTCCGGGCATTGCAGGTTTTTCGATACGTAATTTAAAGTACATGCGCAAGTTTGCAGATTGTTATAAGGAAATCAATTGTGCAACAGCTGTTGCGCAAATACCGTGGGGACACAATATAACTATCCTGGAAAAGCTTAAAAACAATGACCAGCGGCTTTGGTACGTACAACAAACAGTTGAAAATGGATGGAGTAGAGCTTCTTTGGCTATGTGGATTGAATCAGATCTATATAGTCGTCAAGGAAAAGCGATCACCAATTTTAAAGTAACTTTGCCTGAATCTTATTCGGATCTTGCCGTACAAACTCTTAAAGATCCTTATAGCTTCGATTTTTTAACCATTGACAAGAAGGCAAGAGAGCGGGAAATCGAATTGGGGCTAATGTCGCACATACAAAAATTTCTACTGGAGTTGGGACAAGGATTTGCTTTTATAGGCAGACAATATCCTATAACTGTCGGAAACAAGGATTTTTTTATTGATATGCTTTTTTATCACATAACACTGAGGTGTTTTATTGTTGTCGAATTAAAAGCAGAAGAATTTGATGCACGAAATTTGGGTCAAGTAAATTTATATCTTTCTGCTGTTGATAGTTTATTGAGACGTTCTGGAGATCAATCAACAATTGGTTTGTTGTTATGTAAAACAAAAGATAATTATGTAGCAGAATATGCGTTAAGAGATATCAATAAACCTATAGGCATAGCAAGTTATAAAACAAAGCTTGTTGAATCGTTGCCAAAAAAACTTAAGGGAAGCTTGCCAACGACAAAAGAAATTGAAGCTGAACTTGAAAAGCGAAAAATCTTGATTGAAAGCACACCAAAAAAAATTATGAAAGTAGACAAAACTAAGAAAAAGGCGTGTGTTCGAAGGTTGAAGTGATTGTAGTTTATTTCAAAATGGCATGCCCGACAGGACTTGAACCTGTGACCTACGGATTAGAAATCCGTTGCTCTATCCAACTGAGCTACGGGCACACTGTAATATAATTTCAATTAAAGGTGAAAAAAGTCCACTAAAAAACTGGCCGCGCCAGGCGTAGCTCGATAGCGCTTGCGCTCATCGAGCGTAGACTGGTCGGGGCGGCCAGATTCGAACTGGCGACCCCTCGCTCCCAAAGCGAGTGCGCTACCAACTGCGCCACGCCCCGACATTATTTTGAATCTTTTTCGATGGATGTTTAGATAAATTTCAAATTTTTATAGTCATATTTTACAAGTGATTTAAATGTATTGCAATCAAAAAAATTGTAAAAAGTACAAATTTTGGGGTGGATGACGGGACTCGAACCCGCAACGCCCAGAATCACAATCTGGTGCTCTACCGATTGAACTACATCCACCATATAGAGTTGTTATTATAAGAGTAAAAGAATAAAAATCAAAGCGTTTTTCTTGTTTTACATCAAAATTTAATGATTTTTAAGGAAAATTAACTTTTAACCTTGATTTCTTCCATTTCTATTGGGTCATCTGTAACAAAATTTTCTTTTAAAAAAGCTAATGCCTTATCTCTTGTCGCGACTAATTTAGGTGTATGTTTTTTGGCTAAATCAAGCATATTTATCATATTAATACTTGCTTGTATTTGAATATCGCTGTTTATTGCCTCTATTCTTTTTTCTTCCCAACTTTTTTCAGGTTTCTCTTTATCTTCTTTATTTTCTTTATCTTTTTTGTTTTCAGTTTGTTTTTCTGTTTTTTGGGGATCAATATAATTTTTTAACGATGCTTCTTTACCATACAAATCTTCTATCCACTTTATTTCTTCCGCGGGTGTTATTTTAGGATTTATTGTAAAGTCAGGTTTTATTCCTAGCGCTTGGATTGTTTCTCCGTTTGGAAGGTAGTAAAGCATTGTGGTTAGTTTTAGCGCGCTTCCATTACTTACAGGAATAACTTCCTGAACTGAACCTTTTCCAAAAGTTGGAGTTCCTACTAAAAAAACTATAAGATTATTTTTTTTATTTTGGGCAGAGTAATGTCTTAAAGCTCCGGCTAAAATTTCGGATGCCGATGCTGTGAAATTATCAATTAAAATAAAGATTGGTATCCTGCTTTTCAATATTGGATCTTTTGTTGTTTTATATTCGGCAGTTGTTTTATTGTTTCTGTCTTTTGTTGAAACTACAAGTGAATTCTTGTCTACAAATAGACTTGTCATATCAACTGCTGATTCTAAAATTCCTCCGGGGTTTCTTCTTACGTCAAGAATTATTCCTTTGGATTTTCCGGCGTTTGCTTTTGCCAATAATTCGGACATTTGTTTTGCGGAAGTGTTTGCGAATATTTTAAGACCTAAATAGTAAATGTTTGGTTTTTTAAAATGAAAACAAAATGAAGTTTGATCTTTGATCGTGTCTCTTTTTACTTTAAATTCTAATGGTTTTTTATTTCTTATAACTTTCAATTTGATTGCTGTTCCTATTTTGCCTTTTATTTCAGCAATTGCTTCGTCTGAGGAAAGGCCTCTTAATTTTTTACCTTCTATTTCTATTATTTTATCACCGGCTTTTAAACCGGCTTTTTCCGCCGGTCCACCTTGAATTACATCAATTATTCCTAAAGCGTCATCTTCTGAAGTTTTACTTATAATGCTTATTCCTATTCCTGAAAACTGTCCGGAAGTAGATTCCATTGTGGATTGATAACTTTCCTTAGGGAAGAAAGCTGTATGCGGGTCAATATTTGGCATTGCGGATTTTAACGCGTTTTCTAAAACATTTGAAATGTTTTCAGGCGCTTTATAAGCTTTTTCTTGTACCAGGCTTACAACTTCAGCCATTGTTCTAAAACTTTGATACGCGCTTTTTTCACTTTCCTGTTTTTGTTTTGTTTCTTCTTCTGTTTGAGTTTGATTATTTTTTTTAAATGTAAAATTTATGAAAGATAATCCAATAAGAATTAAAGCAATAGAAAAAGTTGTTTTCCTCATTTCTTGTTCTCCTTTTTTATATGTTTGTTATATTACTGTTTCGTTTGTGCTGGATAATTTACGTTTTGCCCGGATATTTAAAACATTTGCGCCAATTGAATCGAAAAGTTTATATTCACATGATATATTTTTTTTATATTTTAAACGATAAAAAATTAAATTGACGAAGTCTTATGGAAGCAACAGAAAAAAACTATTCTAAAAATAAAATCGATAATTCTTCTTTGCCTTTAGAGTTAAGCAGAACAATTTTAATTGTTACAGGTTGTTCCGGAGCTGGAAAAACCAGTGTTATGCGAGGGCTAGAAGATTTAGGTTTTTATTGTGTTGATAATCTTCCTGTTCCACTACTTTCTACTTTTTTCCATTTAGCGTTTAAATTACAAAGTAATTTGCATAAAGTCGCTTTAGGTATTGATGCGAGAGGGCAACAATTTTTAAGCGATTTTATTTTAGAAGTTGATAAATTGCGTCAGCAAAAAGATGAAAGCGTTCAATTTAAAATAATTTTTTTAAACGCGAGTGATACAACTTTGGTAAGACGTTTTCAGGAAACGAGGAGAAAACATCCTTTAGCCGATCGCGGAGTTTCTCTTTTAAACGCGATACTAAAAGAGAAGGATCTTTTAGAACCAATAATGGGTATGTCTGAAATTGTTCTTGATACTGATGAATTTAATATTCATGATTTAAGAAAATGGGTAAAAAATTCTTTCTCTGTAAAATCTCAAGAGGAAATATTGGTAAATGTTATTTCTTTTGGCTTTAAGTATGGTGTTCCGACTGAAAGTAGTATGGTTTACGATCTTCGTTTTTTGCCAAATCCCTATTTCGTTCCTGATTTAAAAAAGTTTGATGGAAGAACTGATGAGATTCAAAATTATTTGTTTAGTAATTCTGATGTTAAGGATTATTGGATACGTTTAGTTAATTTTTTAGAATTTTCTATAGAAAAGTCTTATAAAGAGGGTAGGTTTTTTGTTAACGTTGCTATTGGTTGTACCGGAGGCAAGCATCGTTCGGTTGCATTTGCTGAAAGAATTGCGCGACAAAAATGGAATAAGGTGAGATTTTTGGTTCAGCATAGGGATTTAGGAAAAGAATGAGAAGAGAGTTTAGTAGAAAGAATAACTTTTGGACTTTTCAGAAAATTTTAAAAACATTAATTTTTTTATTATTGTTTTTTGTTTTCGCGAAATCGTTTATTTGGGGTGATAAAGGTTTTTTGTATTATCGATTCTTACAGAAAGATATAAATCTTGAAAATCAAAAAATTGCGAAATTAGTTAAAGACATTGATGGTTTAAAATCAAAGATTGATTTGTGGCAAAACAGTGATTTTATGATTGAAAAGATGGCTCGACAAGATTTACAGATGGCTTTGCCGGATGAAAAAGTTTGTCTTATAAAGTAGCATTAAATTGCCAATATTGCGGATTAATGCTAGCTTAATGTTTCTATTTTTATAATTATAGCTTTTTATATTCCTGGAAAAATTATGAGTGACGAAAAAAAAATAAATGGTGAGCCAAGTTTTGAAGAATTTAGTTCTAGTGAAAACAAAGTTAGAGTTGAAAAAGTTAAAGAATTAGAAAAGAAAGACATTAATCCCTGGCCTCAATTCAAAGCCGTAAGCGTAACATGTATGCAGGTTTTGGATGAATTTGATCCTGATTCTGAAAAAGAATATGAAGTTGCCGGTCGTTTAATTTCTGTTCGTGAGCATGGAAAAACCATTTTTGCTCATATTCAGGATAGAACCGGTAGATTACAGATCTATATAAAAAAAGATATTCTTGGAGAAGCAAAATTTTCTTTCTTTTCAAAATATATTGATACCGGAGACATTATTTGGCTTACCGGTTCATCCTTTAAAACTAAAAAGGGTGAAATTACTCTTCGTATTAATGATTTTACTCTTTTGAGTAAATGTCTTTATCCATTGCCGGAAAAATTTCATGGTTTAACCGATGTTGAATCTCGTTATCGTCAACGTTATTTAGATCTTATAAGTAATCCGGATAGTTTAGATAAATTTAAAAAACGTTCACAAATTGTACAATCAATACGTCAATTTTTATTGGATAAGGATTTTCTGGAAGTTGAAACACCAATGCTTCATCCAATTCCCGGTGGAGCTACAGCAAGACCTTTTGTTACGCATCATAACGCTTATGATATGGATCTTTATTTAAGAGTCGCGCCGGAACTTTATTTAAAAAGATTGGTAGTCGGCGGGATTGAAAGAGTTTTTGAAATTAACAGAAATTTTAGAAATGAAGGTGTTTCAACTCGTCACAATCCTGAGTTTACTATGCTTGAATTTTATATGGCGCATGGGGATTACAAGGATGGCATAAAACTTACAGCGGATTTAATTCAGGATGCCGTTCAAAAAAACTGTGGAAATTTAAAAGTTGAATTTCAGGATGATGTTTTAGATTTTACCGCTCCATTTAAGCAATTAACAGTAAAAGAATCATTGATTGAAATTGGTGGCTTTGAAGAAAAACAAATTGAAGAGAATAATATTGATAAATTATTCAAAGATTTAGAAATAGAAGTTCCAAAAGGACAAGATTCTTATGGAGCAAAACTTTTTGTTTTATTTGAAGAAAAAGTAGAATCTAAAATTCTCCAACCAACTTTTGTTGTAGGTTATCCTATTGAAATTTCACCATTAGCTAAACGTGATCCAAATGATAAAAATATTGCGGCAAGATTTGAGCTCTTTGTTGCGGGAATGGAAATCGCGAATGGTTTTACAGAGTTAAATGATCCATTTGATCAGTCTGAAAGATTTAAATCTCAATCTTGCGCAAAAGAAAAAGGTGACGATGAAGCCCATCATTACGACGCGGATTACATAAAAGCTTTAGAATACGGGCTACCTCCAACTGTTGGTGTTGGTTTAGGAATTGATCGTTTGGTAATGCTTCTTACAAATACAACATCAATTAAAGATGTTATTTTGTTTCCAACATTGAAAAAGGTTAAAGAATAACTTTTAAATGAATTTACAAAATATAAAAAAAGTTTTAAAACGTCGCAAAAAAGAAGAATATACAAAAATTCAAGGCAAAAAGTTTTTGTGGCGCATTAAAGATATAGACGCGGCAAAAATAAGATCTATTGCTTATGATAATAATTTGAGTTACGCAATTGCTCAAGTATTATACTCTCGAGGTTTTACTCAAACAGAGCAAATTAGATCTTTTTTATTTTCTTCTTATGAACAAAATGTTTTTGATTCAACTTTATTCAAAGACGCGACAAAAACGGTTGAGCGTATTTTGCTCGCAATCGAAAAAAAAGAAAAAATTCTAGTTTTTGGTGATTATGATGTTGATGGAATAACTTCAACATCAGTATTTCTTCTTTCTCTTCTTCCTCTTGGCGCGAATATTAATTTTCATTTACCAAATAGAGTAAAAGATGGTTACGGTCTTTCTACCAAATTTGTAAAAAAAGCGGCTGAAAATAATTATAAACTTATAATCACGGTTGATAATGGAATTAGCGCTTTTGACGCGGCGCTAAAGGCGAGTGAATTAGGAATAGATTTAATAATTACAGATCATCATAGAGAACAAGAAAAGTTGCCTGAAGCATTAGCGATTGTAAATCCAAATCAAAAAGATTGTTCTTATCCTTTCAAGGAACTAGCCGGTGTTGGAGTGTCATTTAAAATTATTAGTTTGCTTTATAAACAAATTGGTAAAACTTTACCCGAAAAAATTTATGAACTTTTAATGCTTGGTTCTGTTGCCGATGTTGTTCCATTGATTGGAGAAAATAGATATTGGGTTCAGTACGGTTTGTCTGTTGTAAATAAAAAAAGAAGTCTTTCTTTAAGTTGTTTAATGCAAAATAGTAGATTAAACAAATCAAAAATAAATTCTTTAGATGTTGGTTTTATGATTTCTCCTCAAATAAATGCTTTAGGGCGATTGGATGATCCAAGAGACGCTGTAAAGTTTTTGATAAGTTCAGAAAAACCTGAAGTTGAACGAATCAGTTTTATTTTAAAAAAAGTTAACGAAGAAAGAAAATTGATAGACAGACAAATTTATCTTGAAATTGAAAACGCGATTTTAGAAAAACAGATTAATTTGGAAAAAGAAAACATAATTGTTGCCGCTAATACTCAATGGCCTTCAGGAGTAATTGGACTTGTTGCCGGAAAGTTGGCGCATAATTATGGCAAACCTGCATTTCTATTTCATCTTGATAAAAAAGGAATAGTGAAGGGTTCTTGTAGATCAATTCCTGAGTTTAATATTTTTGACGCTTTAAATGAAAATAAAGATTTACTTTTAAGTTTTGGCGGTCATTCACATGCTGCCGGTTTGAAATTAAAACAAAAAGATTTACCAAAATTAAAAGAAAGACTTGAAAATAAAATCGCGAAAGAATTAACTTTTGAAGACCTTTCTCCAAAGATTGATCTTGATGCGGAGCTAGAACTTCCGGAAATGAAGCAAAAATTACTTTTTGATTTAGATCAACTTGAACCATTTGGAAACAAAAACGCGCAGCCTGCTTTTTTAATAAAAGATTTAACATTATTGCGTCAACCGCAGTTATTAAAAGATCAGCATGTAAAATGTTCCGTTTTTTCTCAGGGAATAATTAAGAGTTTAATATTTTTTAATCGACCGGATCTATTTGATGTTTTTTCTAATATTGGTGAGAAAACCTTTGATGTTGCGGCTCATGTTGTTAGAAATGAATGGAACGAAAGAGTTAATATTGAGTTACAAGGTTTAGATGTTGCGATAAAAGAATAGTTAATTTGTGATCCAACCAAAAGTTTGTGTGTCTACCGGTTCTACCCAAACGCCAGGTTTATGTGGATTTCTTTTTTCTTCTTGGATTGTGAATCCAGTTGATTCTAAAATTTTAATTAAATTATCGATGTGATTGCATCCCGCGAAGACAGCAATTTTTTTGTTTGTTTTAAATTGTTTAATAACTTCAATTAATAATTTAAAATCTAAAATTGCGCATGTTGCGGATACTATTTTGCTATTCATTTTTTTAATTAACTCAATTTCAGGTTTTTCTTCGAGATTGAAAGATCCGGTCATTATTTCAATTATTGGCTTTGTTAACAGATTGTTTTGTTCAAAAGTTTGATTCCAATTATTTATGAAATCTAAAATATTCTTTTTTGTTTCAATAAAGTTTTCAATTAAAATTTGTTTAGATTTGTCAGATAAAACGGTTGTATCTAGCGTTTCGAAAAACTCCGTTGCCAAATCTTTTAAAATGGTTTCGATTTCAGAGAGAAAAACTAAGAAAGTTTTTTGTAAATTCGGTTGATTTTTAACTCTGCCACTTTGTTTGAATTCTTCCAGGGAACCTGTTTCCGTGTGATAGTCAAACGCATGTAATGCGTCTTCAATTATTGAATAAGTTTCTAAAAAAGTTCGGCTTTCGATGCAAATGATATTTTTGTTCATTTTTGATTTTTCTACCAGGAAATAGAAAATTGGAATTGTAGATAAAACATCCGGTTTTTCTGTTAATGGTTTTTCCGTGATGATTGAGACATTTGGTTGTGATAAAATTTGCTCTTCTATCAACTTTGCTTGTTCTTCTATAATCTCTTTGTCCCATAGATGTGTGTCGCCATATAAAATGACCGGAGTTTCTTCTTTTTTTAGATAATGCGCCTGGATGATACGACTTTTTATGTTAGTTGCGAATGTTTGAAATAAAAACAATATAAATAAAAGTTTTTTCAATTTTTGTCCTATTAAAATTGTAATGCGTTTTTTTATTCTACCACCATTAATCGTATTTTCCTTTTGTTGTATAGTATCAAACGAATTATAATTGTAAAATTTATTAACAGTCTGAAAAGTCTTTATTTTTAGATTGTTTGAAAAGCTTCATCCGGAATTTTTAACATGTTTGTTTTTTCTTCAAGTTGTTTGTTGATATCGGTTAAACTTCCGTCTTCAAGTTGATCCTCCAAATTTTGGACAAATTTTATTGTTTGATTGTCATAAATTTCGTTTTTGATTTTATAATCGATATTTAAAAGCTCTCTTTTTAATTTTTCAATGTGTTCCTGACCGGCAACAACAAGAATTTTGTTGTTTTTATTCTCCTTGATTTTTGATAAAAGTTTTAAAACAAACAGGTCAAAACTTTCTTCATAAATAGAAAAGAGGTTATTTGTTACAACTTTTAATTTGTCTAAATATGGTTTTTCAATTAACGTGTAATGTTTTTGCAAGATTTTCGAAACAATAGATGTTATAGGTTTTTTGATAATAGAATTGTATTTTTTCTCATAAACATTTTTTAGCGTTTGTTGATAGAAACTATTTTTAGTCTTATTTATATCATTGAAAATTTGCTTGAGAGTTGGACAACTTTTTTCTAGTTGTTTTAATTGATTTTTTTCATATCTATTTAGTTTTTTTATTTTAGCTGTTCCTTCGATAACATCTTCTATTTGATTTTGGCTTAAAATATCTATTGCTTTTATTGTATTTAAAAAGGTGTCATTTATCTTTTTGCGAGGATCGCACGGAATAAGTCTTACATTTTTGTTGTTTAAGGTTTGAGTTAAAATATCAAGGTAGGCCGGTGTCGCTAGGTGTTTACTTCTTTGAATTTGTTGAAGAGAAAATTTGTTTTTTTGATCTTGTTTGTAGCCTTCAAAGAGTACAGTTAATTTTTGGGAATTTTTTAAAGTTTTTTTGATTTTTTTATTTTGTTCTTTTTGTTTTATTTTAGATTTTGTTAATTCTGGAAGATGGAAATCTGAATATAAAATAATTTCTTTTCCTGTCTTTTCTAACTTATCGACTTGGATTATGAATGGATAAATAGTTTCTAATGTTAATAAAAATAAAATACAAAAGTTTGTAAGTGTTTTATGGCTTGAGTATCGCAACATATTTATACATTAACTTATAATACCCCGGAATCTTTACAATTAGATCTTCTGCTAATTCTTCTTTGTAAATATGTGATGTTTGATTTCTATCTTTGATCATGTTGATTATTTTAGAAGCATCTAATTCTGAAATCAATTCTGCTTTGCATGCAGAAAGAACGACGTGACGAGGAGTGTTCATTTCGGACGGTTTTTTTAATGAGAATTCCAAATACTTTTTTATGTATTTCCAAAAAAGATCTACGCAAAATTCAAATCGTTGTATTGTTGAATCTCTTAGTTGATCTCTGATTTTTTCATAATTGGAAAATTCTAACCTATTTTTGTCATTCCAGCCTCCTATTTTTTCAATGTCTTCAAATGACTGAACTGCTTCGTTGAATGTTTTTAGGGCTTTTAGGAGTGTGTTGTTAGAAAGTTTTAGCTTTTCCATAAAATTCCTTCGTTTTTCACTTCATTTTTTAATTCACTTGAAGCTGAATGTAAATCTACTAAATCTACAAATAATGGAAGACTTGATTCTTCTATTTCATCTTGAATGTCAAATAACTTTCTAAAATTTATTTTTTCTCCTGCATCTAGAGCAATATCTATATCAGCGCCAGGTCTATGAGTTCTCCTTGCTCTAGATCCAAACAGATAGATTTTACAGTTAGGTATGTTTCTGTGAATTACTTTTATTAAAAAGTTTTTGTATTCTATATTTGTTGTTTTTGTATTTTCCATAGTTATTCAATTTTTTTTAGATGATATAATATTTTTTACTTGTTTAATTTATCACAAAACCCAAATTATATCATCCAGGGTTCTGTGTAAGTATAAAAAGGGAAGTTTTAATGATTATTACAATTGATGGTCCTGTTGGAAGCGGAAAGAGTTCAGTCGCGAAAGAGATCGCGAAACGATTAAAAATTCATTATTTAAATACCGGTTTTTTGTATCGCGCGGCGGCGTATGTTTTAATTAATAAATTAAATAAAGATCCGGAAAATATCGGTGTTTTAAGTGAAAGCGATTTTTCTTTATTGGATAAGATTTCGTATGAATTTATTGATAATGAACCGGCTATTTATTTTGATGGCCAAGCATTAACAGATGATTTATTTGATTCAAATTTAGATAAACCTTCTTCAATTTTTAGCGCCAATAAACAAGTTCGTGAGTCTTTGTTGCCAATTCAGAAAATAATATCAGAAAAATATGACATTGTTGCTGAAGGGCGTGATTGTGGCTCGGTTGTTTTTCCGAATGCTGATTATAAATTTTTCCTGACTGCAAGGGTTGATGTTCGCGCAAAACGAGTTGCGTTTGATGAAAAACGAAATATTGAAGATAAGGATTTAGAAAAAATAAAAAAAGAGATTGAAAAGCGAGATGAGCGAGATAAAACTCGCGATGTGTCACCTTTGGTTGTTCCGGATAATGCTTTTATTATAGATAATTCAAATTTAACGTTTGAAGAAACGGTACAGGATTTTTTAAGACAAATTCAAAAATAAAAAGAGGCGCAGATTTACGCCTCTTATCTTCATTAATTTAGTTATTTTATAAAACTTCAGCAGCAAGTTTAGCTAGCGGACTTCTTTCACTAGTTTGCAGAAACACTGTTCCAAAAATAGCTTGTCCTTTTAATTTATCTGTAGAAAGTGTTAATCCATTACTACTAAAATCAAGATAAGGTGAATCAATTTGGTACGGATCACCGGCGAGAACAACTTTTGTTCCTTCACCTGCTCTACTAACAATTGTTTTAACTTCATGCGGAGAAAGATTTTGAACTTCATCAATAAAAACAAATTGATCAGGGATTGAGCGACCGCGCATATATGTTATTGCTTCAAGGCTTAAAAGGTCCCTTTTTATAAGTTGATCAATACTAAATTTCTTTTTCGGTGTTCCATTTTTATGTTTCTTTTTTTTCTTATCCTGGTTTTGTTCTTCACCATGCTCGCCATGTTCATCATGTTTGTGTTTTCTGCTGAAAATTAAATCAAGATTATCGTAAACCGGTTGCATCCAATAAAATAATTTTTCCTGAACCCCTCCCGGTAAATATCCGATATCTGCGCCAAGCGCGATAATGGGTCTTGTTATTAAAAATTTTTGATATTCTTTTCCATATAGAATTTGTTGTAATCCGGCTAAAAGAGTTAAAAATGTTTTTCCGGTTCCTGCTTGACCGAGCAACGTTACTATTTGAATATCCGGATCCATTAATAAATCTATGGCCATTAATTGTTGAACGTTTTTGGCTTCAAAATATTGCATGAGTTTGAAATTTTCTACTTCTTTAAAGTTTGCGCCCCCTAAGAATCTGAATAATCTATAATTTTCAGGATTATTTTTACTTTGCAAGATTACAAAATTATTTAGTAGTAATTTTTGGTCTTTAGGAACAATGTTTGCAACTTTAGATGCGCTTACTAATCTTAATTCATTTGCGGGTATTGCTATCTCAATCCAGCCCGTATAGAATTCTTCTTCTGTCGGAACTTTTTCTTTTGCGTAATCTTCGGCATCTAGTCCCAATGCGTCAGCTTTAACTCTTGCGTTTATATCTTTTGTAACGAATGTAACCTTGTTTCCTTCTTTTGATAATTTTTGGACTGTTTGCAGAATAATATTGTCCACTTTTTCATGAGGTAGAGTTTCTGCTTTTAAATCATGTGGTGTCGCGAAGATCTTTAATATGGATCCTGTTTTATGATTGAGTTCGACTCCTTTTTCCAGTGAGCCTTGTGATCTGAGATTGTCTAAATTTCTTATGATATGTCTGGCTATTTTCCCTTTTTCACCGGAATCACTTTTGAATGTATCCAGTTCCTCTAAAACAACAAATGGTATCCCAACCGTTACACCTCTGAATGCAAAAAGTGAATTGACATCATGCAAAAGAACATTTGTGTCTAGAACAAAGATTCGGTCAAGACGTGGTTGTTTTTGGGAAGTTTGTTGATTTTCCTTGTTTTGATTGTCCATGTTTGTCTCCCCCGTTTAAAGGTTAGTATTTTTTGATAAAGCTTTATTGCTTTCCTGCCCCAACAAAAGAATAGCAATTTTGTTTTTAGGTATTCAATGAATCACTTTAATAATGATTTTTAATTTTGTTGATAGAAATGGAGTGTGGCTTTTGCCCCTTTCCAATTTACTCTTTTAGTTGTATTATTGTGTTCTAGTTGAATAATTCCTAGTTTTGAAAATTCACATCCCTGAGTTTTAAAATTGTTTGAAAAGGCAAAATCATGGAAAAAAATCTTAAATCCGAAGGTAATGAAAAATTACAAAATCTAAGGCATTCGGCTGCGCATTTATTGGCTCAAGCTGTTTTAGAATTGTTTCCTGGCACAAAGTTAACCATTGGGCCGGTTACGGAATATGGATTTTTTTATGATTTTTTGCCAAAACAAAATTTCAAAGAAGAAGATCTATCTAAAATTGAATCCAAAATGCATGAACTCGCGAATCAAAACTTCCCAATTGCGGGAAAAGAAGTTAGCAAGCAAGAAGCTTTAAAGATTTTTAAGGGAAATCTATTCAAAGAAGAATTAATTAAAAAATTACCGGAAGGCGAAAAAATTACAGTTTATAGCCAGGGTAATTTTTTTGATCTTTGTAAGGGTGGGCACGTAAGTTCTACGGATCAAATAAAATTCTTTAAATTAACAAATCTTTCCGGTTCTTATTGGCGCGCGGATAAAGATGGTATGCCTTTACAACGAATTTCGGGTGTCGCGTTTGAAACGAAGAAAGATATGGATGATTATTTTAAAATGGTTGAAGAGGCCAAAAAATATGATCATCGCAGGCTAGGTAAACAATTAGATCTTTTTTCATTTAATGATGTAGCTGCCGGTTTTCCTTTTTTCCATAATAAAGGTCTTATTATTTTTAATAAACTTGTTGATTATATGCGTGAGCAACAAAAAGAAGATTATCAAGAAATTAAAACACCATTAATTATGAAAGAATCTTTGTGGAAAACTTCCGGGCATTATGATCATTACAAAGAAAATATGTATTTCACCGTTGTTGAAGGACAGCCTTATTGTATAAAACCGATGAATTGTCCCGGTGGAATTTTACTTTATAAGGAAAAACCTCGTTCCTATCGTGAGTTTCCATTGCGTGTTTCTGAATTTGGTCTAGTTCATAGACATGAACTTTCCGGCGTGTTGCACGGTTTATTTCGTGTTCGCGCGTTTACTCAAGATGACGCGCACGTTTATTGTATGCCTGACCAAATAGAAAAAGAAGTTATAAAGATTTTAGATTTATCACAAAATATTTATAATAAATTTGGTTTTAAAAAAGTTTCAATGAGCCTTTCAACAAAACCTGAAAATGCAATGGGCAGTGACGAACTTTGGGAAAAAGCAACTCAAGCGCTAAAAAATGCTCTTGAAGCAAGAGGAATAGATTATAAATTGCAAAAGGGTGAAGGCGCATTTTACGGACCCAAAATTGATATGAATATTGAAGACGCGATGGGACGTGAATGGCAATGTGGAACCGTTCAAGTGGATTTTTTCTTGCCTCAAAATTTTGAAATGAAATATATCGATTCTGATCAATCTAAAAAAACTCCTGTTATGATTCATCGAGCAATTTATGGATCGTTAGAACGTTTTATTGGAATTTTAACTGAACATTACAAAGGGCGTTTTCCATTTTGGTTTGCTCCGGTTCAAGCTAGAATTTTGACAATTACAGATGAACAAAAAGAATACGCAAAAGAAATTTTAAATAAATTTAAAGAAAAAAATATTCGAATTGAACTTGATGAATCCGGAGATCAAATTTCCGGTCAAATTAGAAAAGCGCAAGAGGACAAACTTCCCTGGATGTTGATTGTTGGTAAAAAAGAGCAAGAAAATCAAACTGTAACTTTGCGTCATCCTGATGGAAAACAAGAGTTTGGTCTTAAAGTTGATGATTTAATTCAAAAAGCAGTTGAGTTAAGTAAGTATTAAATTTAATATTTTTGATTTTCAGTATTTAATTTTTTACCAATTTGATTTATTATTTTTTCCATTAAATTGTAATGGTTTTCTATTCTCTCGTTCATTTCTTCAGCGAATTCTTCGTGATACGTATGTGAAGATAAGTTTCTGTCATCAACCATTTTTAAAAGATGTTTTGCTTCTTCTTCTGTTACGAGGTTAACCTTGAAGCAATAACGAAAAATTGGCTTTGCTCCCGGATCAAGCTCTACTCCATATGCTTTTCTAAAATAAAGCTTCAAAAATTTCCACATAGTTTCTACACAAAATTCAAAGCTTTGTATTTTAGAATTTCTAAGATGTTCGATGTATTCTTGATGTTGTAGGTTTTCATAATCATCGATTGCTTTTTTTAAAAATTTTAGAGTTTTCTGAGCTGTTTTGTATCTTTCCATTATTTTTTCCATATTATTTTTTCCTTCTCTATTCTTTTTTTCATTTGTTCCGGAATGGAATGAAAATCAACTATGTCTACATCAAGTGGAATGTTGAGGTCATCGATTGATAGTCTTATTGATGCCATTTTATATTGATCAGCTTTTTTTTTATCGTCAATTGCCACATCTATATCAGACGACCTGCTATGCTCCCCTGTGGCTCTTGAACCAAATAAGTAAATTTTAGCAGATGGAAAATGTTCGATTATCAATTTTAATAGTTTCTCTTTGTATTCTTTTTTGACCATTATTCACTCTTGTTTTGAGGTATTTAAATAATATCTAATGATACTCCTTTTTTTTGCACAAGTCTTTCTATCGATGTTTTTTAACACCGACTTTTTTACAAATTTTACTTAATTTACAAATACTACATTTTGGACTAACCGGAGTACAAATGTTTTGTCCCCACATTACTAAAAGAGTGTTCCATTCAATCCAATCTTTTTCAGGTAAAATTTTTTGCAATGCTTTTTCAGTTTGAATAACGTTTTTTGTTTTGATTAATCCCAGTCTGTTTGAAATTCGATGGACATGAACATCTACGCAAATTTCAGGTTTCTTAAAGGCTATTCCTAAAACTAAATTTGCGACTTTTATTCCAACCCCGGGAATTGAAAGTAATTCTTTTTGTGTTTTGGGAACCTTTCCATTAAATTCTTCGACTATCATCTTGCTTGCTTTGTTTAAAGATTTTGCTTTATTTTTATAAAAACCTATTTTATAAATTAATTTTTCTAATTTTCTTATAGGTATTTCTGAAATTTGTTTAGGTGTTTGCGCCACTTTAAATAATTCATGACAAACTTGTAATGAAGTTGAATCTTTGACTCTTGGACTTAATATTCCGCTAACCAAAATTAAAAATGGTTTTTTGCCATATTGCTTTATAATGGTTTGCGCCAAGGGTTGAATAAAATTTTTTGTATTTTTCTGTAAAACGGAAACAATTTTATTTACTATGTTTTTATCTGCCATTTGTTTTACCTTGAAATTTAAAATATTATTTATTTAGATCATTTTTAAGGTATCTAAATTTTTATGTTGGTACAAATTCTGATAAAATTTATTTTTTTAATTTCAAATGATTGTTATTTAAAAATTTTTATATAGGGGAATAAGGGTGAATTTAGATTTTTTAAAACAAAAAATTAGTGAGTTTTTAATTTTTTTAGAAGTAGAAAAAAATAGCGCGCCAAATACTTTGCGGGCTTACAAAGTTGACTTAGAACAATTTATTGCTTTTTGGCAAAGAATAGCAGCCAAGGAAAAAGATTTAAAAGGTTCTATAGAAAAAATTCTTCATCGTTATATTGTTTTTATGTTTTATAAAAAAATATCAAAAGCATCTCTAGCAAGAAAGCTTTCTTGCTTTCGCTCATTTCAGGTTTTTCTCAGATCAAATGGTGTAAAAATTAATGTAAGCTTTAAATCGCCAAAGCTTGATCGAAAGTTACCAACAGTTCTGACGGTAGATGAAATTTTTTATTTATTGGATTCTGTTAAAAATGATGACTTGCCAACAAAATATCCGTTTCGCGATAAAGCGATTTTTGAATTAATTTATGCGACCGGAGCGCGTTGCGCTGAATTGGTAAGTATAAAATTAAATGATATTGATTTTACAAATAAAGCGGTCAAGGTTCTTGGAAAAGGCTCAAAGGAGAGGATTGTTCTTTTTGGTGAAAAAGCAAAAAAAGTTTTAAAAAAATATATTGAAAAAGAACGTTTTTTATTATTGAAAAAGCAGCAAAATGAATATCTTTTTTTGAACAATTCAGGATCACAACTTACTCCTCGTTCGGTTCAACGAATTTTTGAAATGTTTAGAAAGTTTTTAAAAATTGATAAAAACTTAACTCCTCATAAAGTTCGTCATTCTTTTGCTACACATCTTTTAAATCAGGGTGTTGATTTAAGAGTTATTCAAGAACTTTTAGGTCACAAAAATCTTGGAACGACCGAAATTTATACAAGAGTAACCTCAGCTGAACTTGCTAAAATGTGTGATGAAAAACATCCATTAAATAAAATGGATAATTTAATTATGGATAATTTAATTATTGGTAGCAAGGAAAAATAACTTGATTCAACAACAGCGTAATCTAAAAATAAAACAGATCTTATACGGTTTCATTCTTTTTGTTTTTGTTGTAATTTTACGTCTTTTTTACCTCCAGATAGATCAGAAAGATAAATTTTCAAATTTAGGAGAAAAAAATTTTTTACGTCGTGAAACTTTACCTTCCGTTCGAGGTAACTTTTTAGATTGTAATAATGTTTTGTTAGCGTCAAATAAACCTGTCTATGATTTATATTGGCAGGGGGGTGGTTTTAAAAGTTTAGATGAAAAACAAAAAAACATTTTACAAAAAATAGATGAAATTTTACAAGATGATATTGCTTTAAATTCAAAATTTAATGAAATCAGATTTTCAGAAAAATATTCTCGTCGAATTTTATTAAAAGAAAATATAACCTTTAATGAACTTTGTTGTATTAGTGAACAGTGCAATGATTCATATAATTTGGTTATTGTAAATCGTTTTAAGCGTTTTTATCCGCATGGAAAAATAGCAAGTCATTTATTAGGTTACCTGTCAAGATCTGAAAAATTTATAACACAGGGGCGAACAGGTCTTGAAAAAATGTTTCAGGATAAATTAAAAGGGGAGTCCGGTTATATAAAATATGTAACCAATTCTACCGGAAAAAAATTAGAACAAAAAGAATTTAGAAACGCGAAGCAGGGTTGTGATATTAAATTAACCTTGGATTTTAGATTGCAAAAAATCGCGGAAAATTTATTTGAGAATGATCAGTCAGGTGTGTTAATTGTTATGGATCCGCAGTATGGCGCAATAAAAGTGATGCTATCCTATCCTAATTTTGATCCAAATTTATTTTTAGATCCTATTTCTAACGATGATTGGAACGAAAAGTTTATGTATAATAGTCCTCTTTTAGATAGAACAACAAACGCTCTTTATCCTCCGGCGTCTGTTTTTAAGTTAATAACTTTTGCGGCCGGTTTAGAAGAAGGTGAGATTGATGAAGATACAGAATTTCATTGCAAAGGTTTTACCTTTTTTGGTGGAAGAAAGTATATGTGTCAAAGAAGATGGGGGCATGGAGATTTAGATTTAAAAACATCACTTGCTTATTCTTGTAATATTCCTTGTTATGAAATTGCGCAAAAACTAAAAATTAATCAGTTTGCTTATTATGCATATTGTTTTGGTTTAGGAAGGAAAACAAATTTTTTATTAAATGAGAAATCAGGATTGGTTCCAACTTATGAATGGAAGGTTGCGACAAAAGGTGAGCCTTGGTGGAAGGGAGACACTTTGGCTGTAAGTTTGGGGCAAGGTTATTTACTTGTAACGCCTTTGCAGATAGCTCGAATGATTTCTAGTATTTGTACAGGTTATTTAATAAAGCCAAGAATTTTACAGGATGAAGATATTGAAATAGAAGAACTTTTAATTGCCAATTCTACGTTAGATATTTTGCGTGAATCAATGAGAAAGGCTGTAAAAAAAGGAACAGCGAAGTTGCTCCGAAGGCTTGTAGATTTTAAAATTCATGCGAAAACAGGTACTGCGCAAACAACAAGTTTACAAAAAGAGATTGTAAAAAAAAGTCAGCTTGAACACGCCTGGTTTGCTTCATATTTCAAATATAAAGATCAGGATCCATTAACTTTAATTGTTTTGGTGGAGAATGCCGGATCTTCACGTCCGGCACAAACAATCGCCTTGAATTTTCTAAAAAATTATCAAAAACTTTTTTCTTAACTATGCGTCATCAGACCAAACGAGTCCGTCAATTTCAATTGTTGCTCCGCCAAGGACATATGTATTTAGGTTATAAGATGATCCTTTTGAAGAATTTCCGAATCTAATCGCGTTTGATAATGTTGGTGTTGTTGTATCAAATCGATAATTTACTTTATAAATTTCAAATTCTTTACCTGAATCGGGTGTTTGTCCTCCAACAGCTAAATAATTTCCATCGGGGCTCCAAGAAATAGAATAAATTTCATAACCCCAACTTTGAGATATAATTGGTGACGCAGATAACTGATTATCTTTAAATGAATAAATTTGTAATTCATCTCCAGCATTTCTCCCCCCAATTGCCAGATGTTGTCCATCAGGACTCCATGAGACAGATTGAATTCGTGTACCATAGTTTTTTGAAGTATAAGTTGATAATGTATCGTTTATTAAAGAATATATTTGTAATTCTAGGCCGGAGTGTGGTCTATATCCTCCGAGTGCAAGATATTGTCCATCAGGATTCCATTCTGCTCCATGAATAAAGGAACCACCTGGACCATAATCTTTTTTAAATACAGGAGCATCTGACATAGTATTATTAATAAATGAATAAATATGTAATTCAGCTGTATCTGTTGGGTTTTTGCTTCCAAATGCAATATGTTTTTCGTTAGGTCTCCAATCTACAGTATTTACCCTGTCCCCGAAATTTCTATTGGTATATGTTGTTAATATTTCGTTTTGAAATCCATATAATTCTATATCATTGTGTGCTGTTATAGGCCAGTAATTTGCTATAGAAATATTTTCTCCGTCTGGACTCCATGCAGTTTCCGCTACCCACCAGGCTGTATCTTTAGATTGTATTGTATTGGTAGAAAGTGTGTCATTGTAAAAAGAATAAATTTGAAATTCTTCATCTCCTCTTGGATTATTTGTGTGACCTCCAATAGATAGATATTTCCCATTAGGGCTAAATTTTGTAGTTAAAAGATAAGGCGAATCAACACCATATTGTTTAGATGTATAACTAGTCAATGTGTCGTTATAAAAAGAATATAATTGTAATTCTTGTCCGGAATTTGGATTTTGTGTGCCTATCGAAATATAATGTTGATCAGGACTCCATCCTATTGAGTTAACATATTCCCCAATTACTTTAGAATCTATTAATGTAAGACTATCAAGCACGGTCTTGGCAGCAGAACTAAGAGTCACTTTATTATCAAAAAATAATCTACCTTTAGTTAATTTAATTCCTGTATGAGTTGTTTGCAATGTGCAACCGTTTAAAAAGACGCTAGAAGTTTCATCATATAAAACAATCAAATCATCTCTTGTTGAGCTTGGGTAATATTCAAAAGTTGTATCAATATCAAAATATAAACATGCGTGTGGAGTTATATAACTTGGCAAAACTGAACGATAACTAAATTTGGATGAACCTGTAAAAATTACGTCATTGTGAATAAAAAGTTGGCCGTTTGGAAACGCAAAATCATCATTTAAAACAAAAGTTACTTCGTCTAATGCTAATTGACTGTATTGATCAATTAATTTAATTGGTGGGTTTGCAATTGAATTAACAACATTTTTAATTGTTATGTTTTTTAACGTTAGAGTAACACCTCCATCAACTAAAATTTGTGCCCAGTTATCTAAAATTAAATTATGACCATTTCCATTGATAATTGTATTACCAATGATTTCGAGATTTTTGGCTGCAGGAATTGTTAAATCGTCATTTAAAATAATTGCGTTGTTATTTCCTTTAATAAATCCACTACTTGAAAAAGATAAATTTGATTCGAGTTTTAAATTTGATTCTAATGTTAAAGTTCCTGTTGTTCGTAAATCAATTCCAGAGGAGACAGGAGGGTTAATTTTTAATGTTAATTGAGTGTGCTCTGGTATTGTAAAGCCTCCTTCAAGCCAAACGAAACCTTCGGCAGAATTTGCTTTGCTTTGTTCAAAGATATAATGATTTTCTTTATAAACAATATTCGTTGTGCCATCAAGAGAGGTAGCAAATAAATTTTGTGAAACTGTTAAAAGAATAATTAATGTGAAAATTATTTTGTTTATTTTCATAAGTTTTCTCCATCTCTCCAGATTATTTATTTAACTATGCATCATCACACCAGACAAGTCCGTCAATTTCAATTGTCGCTCCACCAAGGACATATGTATTTAGGTTATAAGATGATCCTTTTGAAGAATTTCCGAATCTAATCGCGTTTGATAATGTCGGTGTTGTTGTATCAAATCGATAATTTACTTTATAAATTTCAAATTCTTTACCTGAATCCGGTTGATTTCCTCCAACGGCTAAATAATTCCCATCAGGACTCCAGGCAACAGAATAAATTTCGTAACCCCAACTTTGTGATATAACTGGTGTTGCCGATAGTTGGTTATCTTTAAAGGAATAAATTTGTAATTCATCTCCGGCATTTCTTCCCCCAATTGCTAAATGTTGTCCATCAGGACTCCATGAGACAGATTGAATTCGTGTACCATAGTTTTTTGAAGTATAAGTTGATAGTGTATCATTTATTAAAGAGTATATTTGTAATTCTAAGCCTGAGTGGGGGTGATAGCCTCCAATTGCAAAATAATTTCCTTCAGGATTCCATTTTATGGCATAAAGGAATGAGCTATTTGTTCCATAGTCTTTTTTAAATGCGGGAGCATCAGACATTGTATTATTATTAAATAAATAAATATGTAGTTCAGATGCATCTGTTGGAATTCGCCCCCCAAATGCAATATATTTTTCATCCGGTTTCCAATCCAAAGATTCAATTCTATCCCCAAAGTTTCTGCTTGTATAGGTTGTTAGAACTTCATTCTCAAAACCATATAATTCTATATCTGCTCCACCGTAATTTCCTAATGCGATATTATGTCCATCAGGGCTCCATCTGGCTGAGGCAGTCCAATAACCTTCATCTTTGGATTGAATTGTATAAGTTGAAATGGTGTCGTTATAAAAAGAATAAATTTGAAATTCTTTGTTCCCCTCTGCTGATCTTCGCCCACCAATGGCTAAATATTTTTCATTAGGACTGAAATCTGTGCTTAGTAGCATGGAAGCTAAAGTGTCGTATTGTTTGGATGTAACACTTGTTAGTGTGTCATTGTAAAAAGAATAAAATTGTAGTTGTCCGGAGGCTTCACCTTGCGCTCCGATTGAGATGTAATGTTGATCAGGACTCCATTCTGCAGAATAAACGTAGTCGCCAATAGATTTGGAATCTATTAATGTAATACTATCAAGTACGGTATTGGCCGCAGAACTAAGAGTTACTTTATTATCAAAAAACAGTCTTCCCTTTGTAAGCTTGATTCCGGTGTGAGTGGTTTGTAGAGTACATCCGTTTAGAAAGATACTGGATGAGTTATCATATAAAACAATCAAATCATTTTTGTTGCAACCCGGATAATATTCAAAAGTTGTTCCAATATCAAAGTACATACATGCGTGTGGAGTAATATAACTTGGCAAAACAGAGCGATAACTAAATTTAGATGATCCTGTAAAAATTACATCGTTGTGAATATAAAGTTGGCCATTAGGAAAAGCAAATTCATCATTCAGCGCAAATGTAACTTCATCTAATGCAAGTTTGCTGTATTGATTAATTAATTTAATTGGAGGATTCGCGATTGAGTTTACGACATTTTTTATTGTCATATTTTTTAAAGTTAGAGTTACACCTCCATCAACTAAAATTTGTGCCCAGTTATCTAAAATTAAATTATGACCATTTCCGTTTATAATTGTATCGCTAACTATTTCAAGGTTTTTATTGGTTGGAATTGTTAAATCGTCATTTAAAATAATGGCGTTGTTGTTTCCGTTAATAAAACCACTACTTGATAGAGATACAGTGGAATCTAAAATAAAATCATTATTTAGAGTTAATGTTCCAGTTGTATGTAAATCTATTCCGTTACGAATTGGATTATAAATTTTAAAGGTTACTTGTGAGCTTTGTGGAATGGAAAAACCGCTATCAAGCTGTACGAAACCTGTAGCTGTGTCACTATTATCAAAAGTATAATGAGTTTTTTTATAAACAATGTTTGTTGTACCATCAAGAGAAATTGCGAATAAATTTGGGGAGAGGATTAAAAAATTCAAAATAAAAAATAAAATTTTGTTTATTTTCATTCTCCGTTTCTCCGGATTATTGATTTAACTTGCATCATCACACCAGATAAGTCCATCAATTTCAATTGTTGCTCCACTGAGTACATAAGTATTTAAATTATAAGCTGATCCTTTTGAAGAATCACCAAATTTTATTGCGTTTGATAGGGTTGATGAACTTGCATCAAACATATAATTTATTTTGTAAACCTCGAGTTCATAGCCAGAAGTTGGATTTTCTCCTCCTAATGCAAGGTATTTACGATTAGGATGCCAGTCGATTGAATAAAGATCATCACCAAAAGATTTTCCATAAATTGGGGATGAAGAAAGTGATCCATTATTAAAAGAATATATTTCTAAATCGTTAGTTGCTGAGCTTGATCCAAATGCGACATAGTTTCCGGAAGGATGCCATTTTATATTTCGAATTGTTCCATCGTTTTTGCTATCGACAGTGTAAGTAGATAAATTATCATTAATGAAAGAATAAATTTGAAACTCATCTGCAGAATAAAATGAAACACCTCCAAGAGCCAAGTATTGTCCGTCAGGACTCCATTCTAATGCTAAGACGGTAGATGAAGAACTACCAAGATTTTTAGAAGTGTATGAAGTTAGTACATCATTTTGAAAAGAAAATATTTGCAACTCATTACCAGAAAATGGATTTAATCCACCTACTGCTAAATATTGTCCATTTGGATGCCAATCTAAAGATCTAACTTGTGCTCCAAAATTAAAATGGGCAACAGGGGATGATGAAAGAACTTCGTTATTGAAAGAATATATTTCTAGTTCATTTCCAGATGTAGGGTTAATTCCTCCTAATGCAAGATATTTACCATCAGGCCTCCATTTTAAAGCAATGAGATAATCGCCATAATTTTTTGAAGTTATTGGGGATGCAGAAAGGTCTTCATTATAGAAAGAATATATTTGTAGTTCATCACCTGATGTTGGTATGTGTCCGCCTATAGCAAGATATTTTCCGTTAGGACTCCAAGTAGGATTATAAATACGAGTACCATAATTTTTAGATGTATAAGAGGTCAAAGTATCATTTTCAAAGGAATATATTTGTAATTCGTTACCAGAAAAAGGTCCCTCTCCACCTAAAGCAAGATATTTACCATCAGGCCTCCAATCAACTCCATAAATATAAGTTCCATAATCCTTATTGTCTTCAAGATTTGGAGTTATCATTGTTGTATTGGTAGCATTGCTTAAAGTGATTTTATTATCAAAAAATAACCTACCTTTAGTTAATTTAATTCCTGTATGAGTTGTTTGCAATGTGCAACCGTTTAAAAAGACGCTAGAAGTTTCATTATATAAAACAATTAAATCATCTCTTGTGCAACTTGGGTAATATTCAAAAGTTGTATCAATATCAAAAAATAAACATGCATGTGGAGTTATATAACTTGGCAACACTGAACGATAACTAAATTTAGATGAGCCTGTAAAAATTACATCATTGTGGATAAAAAGTTGTCCGTTTGGAAATGCAAAATCGTTATTTAAGGCAAGGGTCACTTCGTTTAAAGAAAGTTTACTGTATTGATCAATTAATTTTATTGGTGGGTTTGCAATTGAATTAACGACATTTTTAATAGTCATATTTTTTAAAGTTAGAGTGACACCTCCGTCAACTAAAATTTGTGCCCAGTTATCTAAAATTAAATTATGACCATTTCCATTAATAATTGTGTCACCAATTATTTCAAGATTTTTATTGGCTGGAATTGTTAAATCGTCATTTAAAATAATTGCATTACTATTTCCTTTGATAAAACCACTACTTGATAGAGATATGTTTGGATCGAAAATAAGATCAGAATCTAATGTTAAAGTTCCTGTTGTTTGTAGGTCAATTCCAGAGGAAACCGGAGAATTTATTTTAAAAGTTACTTGTGAATGTTCAGGTAATGTAAATCCTTGTCTTAATCGTACGAAACCTGTAGCTGTATCACTATTATCAAAAATATAATGAATGTTTTTATAAACAATATTTGTTGTGCCATCAAGAGAGGTAGCAAATAAATTTTGTGAAAAAGGAATGTAGATTAAAATTGCAAATAAAATTTTGTTTATTTTCATAAGATTTCTCTGTTTCTCGCTTTTTAATTTTTAATTATAAAGTTTGGTTCACCGAAGTAAAGAGTTGATGGATCGATATTTTCCTCTTTTGCTCTTTCAAGTTGTAACGCTGTTTTTGGTCGGATGTTTTCTTTTAGCGTTTTTATTAAATCTGTATCATCATCTATTGAACGGAAATCAGAAGTTCTATGTGGATGATAAGGATCTACAATGATTGGTATTCCAAAATCAGGAAGTTGTTTTTTATACTCTTTACCAAGCGCTTTAACCGCTTCAATTTCATTAGCTTCGACCGCAAAACGGTTTTTCGATGAATCATTTGACGCGTCCCAAATAGGATCTCCGGATACGTATAATTTATTTGCTCCAAGGTAACCGTTATTTGTAGCTATAAATGCATTGGCCGCGTTATTAATTCTTATTAGATAATCATCAAATATTATTCTTGCGACACCTGACAGTGATGTAAGATAAATAAATCCTGTTCCAAAATTGATTACCGGAACTTTTCCGTCAGCCAATTGTGTTCCCGCATTTACTGATTCAACAGGGGAGCGTAAAACGAAATCTAAATGTAGAACATCTTCACCAAGACCAACAAAATCCAATTGTCCATTAAGTCTTAAATTGTTTTCCAGCATTCTGAATGTATTGCCAAGTCCCATTACCGCGAATGCCATATTATTTGATTGTTCAATATTAACTGCTGTATCACCAGCAAGTCCGAGCGCGCCAATTAATAGTCCGTCCGGAGAAATAGTTTGAGAAATATATTCTAGACCCGTAAATTCAATATTTTGTAATGCGAGAGTATTTTGTCCAAGGTTAATCATTGGTAATGTTGTATCAGAGTCAGGAGTTAATGTTAGACGTTTTTTTCCTCCAATACCACGAATGTAAAATGAATTCGCGATATCAGATCCATCAGCTGCAACTTGGTTTTGTAAAATTATATTTCCGCTTGATAAAGTTATATTTCTAAAGAATTCCCAACTTACATTTTCGCCAATTATTAATCTGGAACCTTTTCTGAATTCAAATGTTGTTTGAGTTAATCCTACTAATCTGATATTTTTCAAAATTAAAGTTTTATATTCATCAATTACGAATTGCGCGCCGATTGGTCTTTCATCTGTCGCGAAGTATAAAGTTGCGCCTTGACCGTTAATTGTTATATTTCCTGCGACAAAAATTCTTTGCGTTGGGTGAATAAACGCGCTTTTTTCTAAAGTTATATCAGTTGTAAGTGGACCGTCAACGAGAGGGAAGTTATCGATTGACACAATTGCGTCACTATTTTGTGTTATTAATGCTTGAGCGATGAAACTGCTATTATTAACAATAGCGTTACTATTTTCTACAATGAGATTTGTTCCCGCTTCTCTTATAAAAATTATGGCTTGACTATTTTCATGAATATCTTCTTGTAGGTTGATGATAGCATTGCTATTTTCTGTGATTGAATTATTCGCGTTGTCGCAACAAGTTATTAATGCATTTGAGTTATTGTTTATTTCTTCATTGTTATTTGTAATAGCGTTACTATTCTCGATTACATCTTCTTCTAGATT
>JAUWHS010000045.1 GCA_030605785.1 bacterium | reverse complement strand
CTCTTCATGAACCTTTTCTAACAACTCTTCCATTTTTTGTACTTTTTCTTTTTTTTCATCATACAAAAAAATCAAATCCGGCGCATAGCGAAGTTTTAAACTTTTCCCCAAAACAGATCGCATTGAAGGCTTATAAAGCTTTAAAACCTCAAGAGCTTCTTTAAAGGCGTTTTTATCTTTAAAGCTTGAAAAGTAAACGTAACAAATGCCTGTATCGGCAGAAAGATCAATCCGTGTTACATAAACTTGTAAAACCGAAGGTTCATCAATAGAAATTTTTTGAATTAAAGAGGAAATCTCACGGAGATAAAGAGCTTTTTTCTTTTCTCTTTTAATTTCGTGAGATTTAGGTTTTTTTAACATTTAACAATTATTGCTTTTAAAATTAATTATATTTGTTTGCGATTTGCTTGAGAACTGTATTTTTAATAGCTCTCATTAATCTTTTACGCTTTTTTTGAGTTGGAGGCTCATGATAAACTAAACGTTTCATATCACGAACAACGCCTTCGCGTTCTATTTTTTTCTTAAGTTGTCTTAAACTTTTTTCAATGTTATCTGTAACATGAATTTCTATATTTATCGATTTTGCCATTTATAACTCAACCGCCTTTCTAAAAGGATTAAATAATATATTTTTCGGAAAACTAGATGATACGGTAAAGACCGTGTTTTGTCAAAAATTAAGCTTTACCGTTCCTAAAAGAGTTGTTGTTCTGTAAACCCGAAGACCACTCAATACAGTTTGAAAAGATGCTCCAATTTCTAAACCCGGAACAATTTTGTAGTCTAGACCACAAAAAAGATTTAAATTCCGCCAACTGGACTCATTTCTATATTTTTCCATATTAAATAAATCATCGCCGTATTCATCTTTTCTTTCTTCCTGAAATGTTACCGAATCCTTTTCGTGTTGTGTGTGTATAAAATCAAAATAAAAAGAAAGGCTATTTAGAAACTCTCCCGCCTTAAATGAAGCGTTTGCGTACCAAGTAACACCGGGACGTTTTTTGATATCAATCGTCCACGGATAAATGCCATATTGATAATTATTTGACGGAAAATGAACATTTTTTAATTCTCTTCTGTTAAAAAACGCGCCCCCTAAACCAAAAGCAAGTTGAACCGTACCGGGAAAATCCATGTTTAGTGAGCCTTGTAAAGTCAAACCTGTATAACCGTCATTTCCAGTTGCTAATGAAAACCAGTAATCTTCTTTTTTCTTATCACCTGTTGGCGCCCAAACACCAATTGAAAAGATTGGAATAAAAGACATTACATGATCACCATCTTCGTCTTTAAGTTTGATTGGCCAATTAAAATACGTTTCAATGTGAGTATCTTCCATTGCTGTTTTACTATAATCGGCAATATTTATTCCCAATTCGTTTTGCACTATTTTTTTAAATTTTTCATCATTGGTTAAATATCGTTGTATTAAAGTTTTATTTTCATAACCTTGATCTTCAGGTATTCTATTTAACTGATCATCAAATGTTGGATCCTGATGATAATAACAAACACCGGTTTTAACATTCAATCCCCACCACTTACATAAATCAAAATTGAATTTACCTCGAACACCAAACCTTTCAAAATCAATTGGAACAGAAACTCGCCCATAATATAAAGTTGGATCAAAATTTTCAACATCTGTAAAATCTTCTATTAATTTTGGGTGACTATTTGCGCCAGTTAGATTTGCTTGCGAATCATTTATTTCCTGACTTGTAAATGACGTTGCAACTTTTGTATTTTCATTTGCGTCTAAAACAACATTTGATAAAGCTAAGGTTTGATAATATTTACCCGCTCCAACATCAGCTTTAAGAACTTTAGCCGGCGGAGCGCTCTCATCATATTTCAACACATAACTTTCATCCCCGGTTGGTGAAGCTTCAGTCCCATAAAATAGTCCCAACATATTCCATACCCCAAGCCGATCCCCCTCACCTAATTTAATCCTATTTTGATCAACAAAACTATCCATTCTGTCACCATCTAAGCCACGGCAACCGGAAGAATTTTGATAATAAGGAGACAACGAAAAACTAAACCAAGGCTGTTTTTTATTTGAATAATATTTATCTGTTCCTTTAAAATCATAAAAGGCCGCTGAATCATAATAATTATTCATTGGAACAGAATTTAAATTTGAAAATATTAAAATTGGAATAACAATAATTGTTGGAATAATTAAAATTTTAGAAAACTTAATTTTCATAAATCCCCCTTCTCCTGAAAAGGAGCCGTTTGTAAAACTTAATAATGTATAATATGGCGAATTTTTGTACTACAGGTAAACAAACTAAAAATTAAGTGTGATTGTACCTAGAATGGTCGTGGTTCTATAAACCCTTGTACCACCAACAACAGACTGAAATGAAATACCCATGCTACAAGCCGGAACGATTGCATAATCAAGCCCCATAAAAATAATTTCCGTTCTCCAACTGGATTCATCGATCATTTTTTGAGGATAAAAATTATCATTTTCTTCTTTTAATTCAATTGAATCTTTGCGGTGTTCGGTGTGAATCAAATCACAATAAAAAGAAAGATCATCGGTAAAGTTTTGCGCCATCATTGAAAAATTCGCGTACCAAGTTGCTCCCGGTTGTTTTTTGATATCTGTCTTCCAAGGATAAATCCCATATTGATACTTACTTGACGGAATTCTTTGATTGCTTAAATTCCTTTCTTCAAAAAAAGCAGCGCCGGCGCCAAAACCAAGTTGAATTGTTCCCGGAAAATCAATATTGAGAGAACCATCTACGGTTAGACCAAGAAAACCATCATTTCCTGTTGGTAAAGAAAATGCATAATCCTGATTATAAGTTGATCCTGAAGGCGCCCAGAGGCCACAAGAAAGAATTGGAATAAAAGTTACAGCTAAATCTCCCGCTTTATCTTCAAGTTCCATTGGATAATTTATTGTAAATTCAACGTGAGTATCTTCCATTGCGGTTTTACTGTATCGCTTAACATCAAAATCAACTTCTTGCGCAATATCTCTTATTTTTTTTACATCAGTTAAGTATGTTGCAATAAGGGCTTTGCTTTTAGCGCTGGAATGTTCAAAATCATGATCATAACTAGAACTTCCACTTGTTTTATCTTCAAATGTCGGTCTCTGTTTGTAATAACAAAAACCTGTTTTTACATTTAAATCAAAATATTTACCAAAAGAAAAATTAAACTTTGAACGCAAACCAACTTTTTCAAAATCAATCGGAACGGAAAGTCGTCCAAATTTATTATCTTCATCAAAATTTGTTTCATCAGTAAAATCATAAAGTATTTTAGTTGAAGAATCAGTCGTTGGATCGGCTAAATCAACTGTATCTACTTTTGAATCCGCAATTTCCCGATCAGTAAAAATTCGTTTTGTTTCCGCGTCATCACTAATATAAGTTCCTGATTCAGGTGGACCTTCAACATAACTACCATCTAAAACGATTCCTCCTAAAACTAAATTGGGATACCTCAGATATTTTTCATAATCACCGGAAGGAGGGGCATTTTTTTTTAATTTGCCTGTCGCCAACCCAAATGGTTTATCTGTTGGAGAAGCATTACTGCCAAAAAATGGCCCCAACATATTCCACCAACCAAGCCTGTCACCCTCTCCCAATTTATTACCATCCGGCCCTTTTCGACTCCCGGTTAAACCTTTACAACCTGAAACAGTTTGCATATAAGGAGAAATTTGAAAATCAAACCAAGGTCGGTTTTTAATATAATATTTATCAACACCTCTAACATTATAAAAAATCGCGGTGTCGTAATAATTATTCATAGGCAAACAAAATAAATTTGAAAAAATGAAAG
>JAUWHS010000072.1 GCA_030605785.1 bacterium | reverse complement strand
GCAACTTTTTTTGCGATTTTAGCCTGACTTACAATCTCAACAACTTCATCAATATCTTTGTATGCGATTGGCGCTTCTTCGGCCAAACCCGGAATTGAACCGGCTGCTATGGCAATTCCTTTTTCAGCAAGTTGTTTTTTTAATTCTTGTCCCTGAACTAATTGTTTTGCCGCGCGTCGTGATAAACGTCTTCCCGCGCCATGGCATGTTGAGCCCAAAGAAATTTTCATACCCTCTTTTGTTCCGGCCAAAACATAAGAGGCGGTTCCCATGCTGCCCGGAATTAAAACCGGTTGACCAACCGATTGATAATCGGCAGGTATTTCAGGGTTGTTTGGACCAAACGCGCGGGTCGCGCCTTTTCTGTGAACAATAACTTTTTGTTGTTTGCCATCAATTTCATGTGTTTCAATTTTTGCGATGTTATGCGCGACATCATAAACTAAATTTAATTTTTCGTCGGTTCCTAATTCTCTTTTCCAGTCTTCACGAATTAAGTGCGAAATCATTTGTCTGTTTGACCACGCGAAATTTGTTGCTGCCGCCATAGCGTTAAAATAATCGTTTCCTTCAGGAGACGAAAGCGGAACGCATGCAAGTTCTCTATCCGGTAATGCTATATTATATTTTGGCATTGCTTCCATCATTATTTTAATGTAATCGGTCGCGACTTGGTGTCCCAAGCCTCGTGAACCGGTGTGAATTAAAATTGTTATTTGATCTTTGACTAAACCGAAAGCTTTTGCGGCTTGTTCGTCAAAAATTTCTTCAACAAAACCAACTTCAACAAAATGATTTCCCGCTCCCAAGGTTCCAAGTTGTCCAAAGCCTCTTTTTTTTGCTCGATGGGAAACTTTGTCCGGATCGGCGTTTGTTAGTGTTCCGTTTGATTCAATATGATTAATATCTTCTTGTGTCGCGTAATTGTTTTTTAACATCCATTGCAAACCATTTTTTAAAAGATCGTCTAATTCATGTGGCGCTAATTGAATTTGACCCCCACGTCCAACTCCGGAAGGAACCGCGCGGGACAAGGAATGCGCGAGTTTTTCAAAATCTTGAGATATGTCTTTTATATTTAATTGTGATGTTAATAATCGAACGCCGCAATTAATATCGTAACCAATTCCACCGGGTGAAATTGCGCCGTCGGGATAGGAGGTCGCGGCAACACCGCCAATTGGAAAACCATAACCTTCATGCGCGTCAGGCATGCAAAAAGCGTAACCTTGAATTCCGGGCAGAGTTGTTACATTTACGAGTTGTTCTAAAGATTTATCTTTTAAGATTTCATCAAGCATTTTTTCAGATGTAAAAATTCTTGCGGGAACATTCATATCAGAACGAAAAGTTTTTGGTATTTCCCAGAGGACGGGTGAGATTTTAATTAAATTTTTTTTGGTAATCATAATTTGCCTTTTTTTTCCTTTGTCAGATTACTGAGTGAATAAGGAAATTAAAAAACTTTGAAAGTTGTTTTTTAATTTGTTTGTTGAGTTTTTTAAATGCTTTACAAGTCCCGAAGCCTCGAGTTTATCGAGAGGTCGAGGGACGAAGGTGATTAGCCTCGGGTGAGGTGCTTTGCGCCGTAACCCGTGGTATACAACAAACATCCAATTATCGTAGCCCCATTTTATGGGGCGATGGATTTTGTATTTCAATAAAATTTACAAATCCCGCCGCCCCATAAAATGGGGCTAAACTCACGTGATAATTTATTACCACGGGTTACGCTACTACGTAGCTCACCCGAGGCTAATTACCTTTGCCACTACGTGGCTTGTCAAATTTTATACTAAGAAAAACTTACAAATATATACCAACTGAACTTGCAATTACATAGCCAACAAGAAAAATAAATAATAACTTAAATATGTTAAAAATGTAAAAATGATTTTCTTCCTTTGGGCAAATTAAATATCAAAAATAATTATTGTTTCAAAATTTCCTTTGGATGTTTTTTTAATTTCCGCTTCATGAAATGTTACGGCTTTTATATCTTCATCAAAGCCGTCAACTTTTGCGCCAAAAACAATACATCTAATTTTTGTATCTATTAATTCTTCAAAATTTATTTTACAAAAAACAATTTTTTCAGAATGAGTGATACTTAAAACTTCAGATAAAAAATCAACAAGTAGCGCGGTTGGGTCAATAGAATTTAAATTAATTTCTTTTTGGATAGTACATTCATTTTGGCAAACATCTTTTTTTATTATTTCTGCCATTCCGGATAGAGCGATTTCAAACAACTCTTCTAACGTTGAAGCTTCAATTTTCAAACGGACGTCAGCTGTATGTTCTATTAATTCAAAATTTTTCATACCATGCTCCTTTTAAAACGAATTGATTTAATTCGTGGAATAGAACTAAGGATTATAATGTTTTTTGTCTTTTTTTTAAGTAGCTTCTGATATCAGGAGACTGGAAATTTGTTTCACGTTTTTTCAATTTCTCTCTATTGCTAGGAATTGTTTTTTTTCTTTGTTTTTCTATTTCTTCGTGTGAACGATAATAAGGATCTCTTTTTATATCAACTGATTTAGGCTGTTCTTTTCCATAAGTAAAATCATCAATTGGTCTAAATACTCCTTTTGCGGCATCCGCCAGTTTTGCTTTTACAGGTTGATTACTTGGTTTGAAGAACCAACGTTGTATTGGATCTTTTTCTTTGTAGTAACTATCAACATTTAATATTTGATATTTAGCGTAATCTAATTTTAATTGAGTGTATTCATCCGGACCACCATCAACTTGTGGTTTTATGATACTTGGTCGTATAAA
>JAUWHS010000106.1 GCA_030605785.1 bacterium | reverse complement strand
AAGGCAGCCGCTCCACTGCCACCTGTCGCAATCATGGGATCTAAAACAATCACGTCATCATCAGGATCAATTTTTGGTAAATTTTTGTAATACAATTTTGCGATTGCCGTCTTTTCATCTCTTTTCATTCCAACAAAGCCAACATTCGCATTTTCATAAAATTTCAAAAAAGAATTCATCAAAACTAATCCCGATCTCAGAATTGGAATAAGAATGATATTATTTTTAAATTCAATTCCGGTTGCTTTTGATATTGGAGTTTCAATTGTTTCTTCTTTTTTTTCTAAAAATTGAGAACTTTCCTGAGCGAGAATTAATCCTAATTTTTCGGAAGCGTTTCGGTATTGAACAATACCGGTATTTTTGTTACGCAAAATAGATAATAAAATATGTTTCATGATCTCTCCAAATTATAACCAAGTCCTTTTTTTATTAATTTCTTCTTTTTGTCTAAACGCTTTTTCTAAATCAATGTTCAAACGGTTTGCAATGGCGCAAAGATAAATTAATATATCTGCTAACTCATGATCAATAGAATTGATATTTGAATTATTATCAATTTTTATTTTTTCTGATTTACGGATAGCTTTGAATAGTTCTCCAATTTCTTCGCCAAGAAGTAAACATTTTTGAATAATCGTTTCATTTGAAAAGCCACGTTCTTCTTCTAATTCAGATACGTATCTTTGAATATCTTGCAATTGTGGAGATTTTTTCAAGATTGGCATAAAGAATCCTTAGATTAAGCCCGTTTTCTAAAAAACTAGCCCTACTACGCTTTTTTCTACGAAAAATTTGCAATATGTTTCAAGCTATGAAGGGCATTCTTCGCCTAAAAATAAAATTATTCCATTAAAAAAATGGCCTGCCATCCGAAGCCTTGGCGTAGAATGGTGGAGAGAGTGGGATTCGAACCCACGATTCCGCTTACGCAGAATAACCGCTTTCGAGGCGGCCACCTTCAACCACTCAGCCATCTCTCCTAAAAAACAAATCAAACAAATAAAGCTTAAAAATATGTTGTTTAATAAAGGATTATCTTATTTTTTTATTAACTATTTGATTTATTTTAATAATATAACATATTTTTATTCTTAAGTTTCATTCTAAAAACAAACTTGAAACAAGTAAATTAGCCTAAGTAAATAACTTTATTTACTTAGTTTTAAATAAAAAATTGAAAAATTATTAAAAATTAGGAGACGCAAAAATGATAAACGACGTAAGAGCAATAATATTAGCAGCAGGAAAATCCACTCGGTTCAAAACAAAAAAATCCAAATTAATCCATACAATTTGCGGACAACCAATGATTGTATATCCCGCAAAGCTTCTCGAATCTTTAAATATCCCAATTACCTTTGTTTTAGGTCATCAAGCTGAAAATGTAAAAAAGGCAATTGAAAAATCAAAAACTAAAAGTTGTGATTTTGTAACACAAAAAGAATTATCCGGAACAGGTAACGCTGTTTCATGTACAAAAGAAACTTGGGACAAAAATAATCTTCTTATTCTTAATGGTGATACACCTTTATTAACACCGGATTTAATTGAAATAACATTAAAAAAGCATAAAGATGAAAATGCTGACTTAACAATGCTTACAACTTACATGATCAGCCCCAAAGGATATGGAAGAGTAATAAAAAAAAATAATCAAATAAAAATAATCGAAGATAAAAACTGTACTGAAGAAGAAAAAGAAATAAATAAAGTTAATACCGGAATTTATTTAATTTCGAAAAAATTCTTAGAAGATAATATAGATAAAATTCAAAAAAATTCAGCTAGTGGCGAATTTTATTTAACAGATCTTGTTGAAATGGCAAGCAAACAAAACAAAAAAGTTTTGGACGTTCCTGTTGGTTATGATTTCGTTAGAGGTGTTAATACACTGGAAGAACTATGGGCAGCAGAACAAATAACGCGTTCTCAATTAATGAAACGATTCATGAATAATGGCGTAAGATTTGAATTAGCGCAAAATATACATTTAGACATTGATGTAGAAATTGGTACCGGAAGTTTCATCGCGACAGGAGTTCATCTATTAAAAGGCGCGAAAATCGGAGAGGATTGTTTCGTTGGAGCTTTTTCAATAATCGACAATACTACCATCGGAGATGATTCAAAAATATATTCACACTGTGTTATGCAAGATACTACAATCGGTTCAAACGCGAAAATAGGACCTTTTGCTAGACTGAGAAACAACGTAATTCTAAAAGATTATGTAACAATCGGAAACTTTGTTGAACTGAAAAATACTCAAATTGATGAATACTCAAAAGCAAAGCATTTAACATATTTGGGTGATAGTAGAATTGGTAAACATGTAAACATTGGAGCGGGAACAATTACTTGCAATCATGATGGTATAAATAAAAATCCAACAATAATTGAAGATGAATCATATATTGGAAGTAACAACACTCTTGTCGCTCCATTAAAAATAGAAAAAAACGCTTACACGGCAGCAGGCTCTACAATAACTCACGACGTTCCAAAAGATACCCTTGCTATTGGTCGAAGTAGGCAAGTAAATAAAAATGGTTACGCCAAAAAATTAAAAAATATAAAAAAAAAAGAGTGTGAAATCGATGAAATAAAAGCTAAAATTAAAAACGATGAACACGAAGAGACACAAAGGATCAATTTTGTTGGCGCGGTAAAAACTAAAAACAAACAAGAAACATCTTTATGATTTATGATTTCGTTTATTCACACAGCTGATACACATCTCGGTGTAGAAAACTACGGTAAACTTGATAGCAAAACCGGCCTTCATACCAGATTATTGGACTTTCAAAAAAGTTTTGAACAAGTAATTGATTTTTCAATAAAAAAAAACGTCGATTTTTTTTTATTTTGCGGTGACGCGTATAAAACCGCATACCCTACGCCAACTCAACAAAAACTCTTTTTGCAACCTTTAATGAAATTATACAACGCGAAAATTCCGGTTGTCATCGTTGTTGGCAATCACGATCATCCACTAAGTTTTGGTAAGGCTAACTCTTTAGACGTTTTTAACTCTCTTCCTTTAGATGGATTCTACGTACTCTCAAAACCGGAGCTATTGGAATTAAAAACAAAAAACGGCATTGTTCAAATTGTCGGTATTCCCTGGCCAACCAGAAATAATTTAATAACTTCAACAGAACATCATTTAAAAGATTCAAAAGAAATTACAAATCATTTATCAAACGCCATTGGAAAAATTATTCAAAATTTCGCAAGTAAATTGGATCCTAAAAACCCCGCTATTTTAGCCGGGCACTTAACTGTAACTAACGGTATTTTTTCCGGTTCAGAAAAGCGCGCGATTTTTGGAAACGATCCAACATTTTTGCCCTCACAGCTTGCGGTAAAACCATTTAATTATATTGCCCTTGGACATTTGCATAGATATCAAAATTTAAACTCCAAAGGTGATATTCCAATTGTTTATTCCGGATCAACAGAAAAAATTGATTTTGGTGAGAGAAAAGAAGAAAAAGGTTTTTGTTTTGGAAAAATTGATCCTTCTACTAATAAATGTTCTTATGAATTCATAAAATTAAAAACTCGACCAATGATACAACTTGAAATTGAACTTAAACCGGATAAAGATCAAACAAAACAAATTTTAGAAAAACTTGCTAACATAGACATAAATGAAGCAATATTAAAAATCATTTACCATATTCCTGAAGACAAAACTGACAATGTCGATTTGCAGGAAATTCAAAGAGCTTGTTCAAAGGCAATGCAACTTGTTTCAGTTATACCAATTAGAAAAATTTCAACACGTGAAAAAAGAATCTGTTTAAAAGTTGACATGAACCTGGAAACAATGCTTCAAAAATACTTAGAAACAAAAGACGATTTAAAATTAGATAAAGAAAAAATTATCAAAAAAGCAATGGAACTTTATAACAATTTAACGACTGATGAAAATTTATAATTTTTTAAAATTCAACAATTAATTTTAGGAATTAAAAATGGAATTGAAACTAACCAACACTTTAAAGCGTAAAAAGGAAAACTTTAAACCTTTGAAAAATGACAACGTTAGTATGTATGTGTGTGGAATAACACCTTATGATTACTCACACATTGGACATGGCAGGTGCTATGTCAACTTTGATTTATTATTTCGGTTATTAAAGTTTTTAGGTTACAACGTAAATTATGTAAGAAATTTTACGGACATTGACGATAAAATTTTAAAAAAAGCTTTAATAACAAATCTTGAATATCAAGAAATCGCGAATAAATTTATAAAACATTTTCATGAAGATATGTTTTCTTTAAATTGCCTTGAGCCAACAAAGGAACCTAAAGTTACTGAAAATATCGGTTCTATAATTAAATTTATAAAAGAGCTAATTGATAAAGGTTACGCATACAAAGTTAATAACGACATTTATTTTGAAACCGGAAAATTTGCTAATTATGGCAAACTTTCAGGAAAAAATTTAGATGAGCTTCAAGCCGGCGCGCGCGTTGAAGTTAATTTGGACAAAATAAACCCCGCGGACTTTGTACTGTGGAAGGGAAATGATAAAGAAGAATTTTGGCGCGCTCCATGGGGATACGGAAGACCGGGTTGGCACATAGAATGTTCTGTCCTGGCAAAAGATTTCCTAGGAGATAGCATTGACATTCACGGAGGAGGACAAGATTTAATTTTCCCTCATCATGAAAATGAAATCGCGCAGTCTGAAAGTTTAACTTCTAAGCAATTTGCAAAATATTGGATTCACAATGCTTTTGTAAATATAGATAAAGAAAAAATGTCTAAATCATCAGGCAATATTTTAACGTTACAAGAAATATTTAAAAAATATGATCCAATGGTTTTACGGTTTTATTTCTTGCAACATCAATATAAAACGCCTATTGAATTCAGTTTTGAAAGTTTAAAAGCAGCGCGAACAGCATATAAAAAATTAATAATGGCATTTGAAAAAGTAGATGATGAACCATTTAGAGTTACTACTATTGAATCAAAAAAAGACGTTACAACCATGATTTTAAAATCTTTATGTGATGATCTGAATACACCAAAAGCATTAGGTATTATTTTTGAAAATTTAGATAAAATAAAAAAAGACCCTGAAACCGCTCAAACCGTAAAATTTATATTAACAAATATCTTTGGCCTAACTTTAGAATCGTTAAAAGAGAAAGAAGTTAAAATTACACCGGAAATAGAAGAATTAATAAAAAAACGAGAACAAGCGAGAGAAAATAAAGACTGGAAACTTGCGGATCAAATTCGAGATAAATTGGTTGAACTTGGCTTTAAAGTTCAAGACAAGAAATTAAACTAATATAAATTACCCCGCAAAAAATTGCGGGGTAATTTATATTATTCAAACACGCTTTCAATTTTCGCTTGCAAAACATCCCTACTCATATAGCCCATTTCTTTCGCGACAACTTTTCCCTCTTTTATAAAAACAAATGTTGGAATAGAAGAAACACCAAACTTAATTGCTAATTCTCTTTCATCATCAACATTAAATTTCGCGAATTTATATTTGCCACCTAATTCTTTTGATAACTCTTCAAAAACAGGCGCTATCATTTGGCATGGTCCACACCACTGCGCAAAAGCATCGATAATTACAGGTTTATCTGATTTTTCAATTTCCGCTTCAAAGTTATCTGATTTTAAAATTATAACCATTATAAAAACTCCCTTGATCATTCAATAATAACTATTTTTTGCAACAGCCCATGACTTTAACAAGTTGAAATAAAAAAATCAATACTAGTGTTCATTTTTTTTATGCGAGATAACTTAACAATTAAAACGTGTATGATAAACTCCTTTTCGATGGCAAAGTTAAACCTTTTTATCGAAAGGAGGAAAAACAAAATAAAAAATATTGTTTTATTTTATTTTTCAAAAGGAGTTTTCGAATGAACAAAAGAATTCTTATATTAAGTTTATTTTTTGTAGTGTTTAGTAATAATTGTTTTGGATGGCTTTTTTTCCAGCGAGATAAACTAACAATTCAAAATTCTCATAGCGAAATATTCTTAAAACATATAAGACCGGAGGAAAATAATTCAATAAATAAAAATGAAGAAAAACAAATATTTGTTGAAAGCCTAAATCAAAAAATTAAAAAAAGAAAAAAAACCTCTAATAATTTAATGCAATTAATTCCAGAACAATTAATACAATACGATGAAATAAAAATCAACATGCATAAAAACTCAAATTTTTCATTGGAAAATATAGACTTAGAATTTACTAAAAATACAGGTCAATATCTAGAAACGCTTGTTCTCATACTACAAAAACAAGAACAAAATATATTAAACAATATTAATAGCCAAGAAGATGAGAACATCAAACAAAAATGGATAAAACAAAGCAAAAGATTACTTAAATTTTCACCAATAGTCGACAATTTATTACGAATATTTAAATTCATTTTAATACTTAAAGATCAAAAAACTCTATACACATTACAAAATGTCTACGAATTTGTGGAATCTAAAGTTAATCCGAAAATAGCAAAAGAATATTTCTCCTTGGGCGCGAGAGAACAACAAGTGTATCAATACGCAAGTTCAAATGTTGAGCTAGAAAAAGTTAAGACTTATTTAGCGCAAGGTTTTTCGCTAGAAGAAGCATATAAACATGCACAAACAGATCTTTCACCAAAATTAGTTCAAGGCTTTATAGCCTTAAGTATCAATCGAGAACTAGCAATAAAACTAACTGATGAAAATTATAATCCTGAAGAAACAAAACAGTTTATAGACTTAGGTTTTACACCTGAACAAGCCATAAAACTTACAAAAATGGAAAACATTTCCAGAAAAACAATAAAAACCTTATTATCTTTGGGTCAGAAAAAAGATGATATTATTAAAAATTTAAAATTAGACTAATATTCATGCCGCCCCCGAAAAATCGGGGGCATTTTTTTATTTCCCTTTTAGATAATTAAAAAATATTTCTTTGTCCTGATTGTTCATCGGAGTTTGCTCAATAGAATACCAAGCTTTCGCGTCAAACTTTTCCGCGAATCTGGAAAACCGATTTAGCCACACTCCATAATTATGTTTCAAAATATCATCAACGAGGTTAAAACTTGATTGATTTTTCAGTTTAGAAAGCATTAAAACGGATGCGTGTGACGCGTTTATTCCATGCTGATTTAACCATGTTTGATGAGATGCAAATTCAGTATTAAATGTCATAAGTTCAATTGTGTTGTTTTTGTCACAAAGACCTTTATAAAAACCTAAATAAAACCAATCAACCGAAATATTAGGCGCATAACAAGAAATAAAAGATTCTTCTAAATTCTTATTAAAAAAATCTCTTAAATCTTTACCTATTTGCTCCGCGCCTTTTTGTAAAAATTTATAATATTGCGTAACTTTTTTATTTCTTAAAAGAAACTGTAATCCTTGTAAATTCTTTGCATTACGACTCAAAGTCGTTTGATCTTTAAATTTAGAAATAAGATTATCTTCAAAACCCATTGTGTTTAAAAATGAACCTGATTGCTTTCTCATATACATTTCTAGATCCAAAACAACTCCCGAAAGCTTTAATCCATTTCCAATTTTGGGTTGTTTCCATTTACTTAAAAAAGTAATTAATGAGTTTTTAATTTCATTATTCCAAAAATCTTTGTCTAAAGCAGATGGTAAGTCTTGGTATTCATTTCCATATAAATCAACAGAATAATTTTCTGGTAAATTTGGAGGATAAATATTATTCGCTATTTCATATCCAATTAAAATTTTTGGAATTTCAACATTTAATTCTTTTGCTTTTTCTTTTAAAGATTTTGTAAAAAGACCAACAGAATTTAAAAACCTGTTTTCAAAGCCTTTTCTAACTCCAATTGGGCTGTAATACATTTGAGGATTAAATGTTACCCATAAAGCATCAAGCCCGGATTTGTAAATATCATCAATTAATATTGGTTGCTGTATTTTTCTTTCATTAACAGCTTTTTCATAATCAATATCAGTCTGATCCTTTTTTCTTATTGGCTCTTCAAACGCGTTTAATTCCATCCAACCAATTTTTTTAAAATAATTTTTTACTTTTCTATCCCAAGTTTCTGAGCCTAACTTTGAAACAGAATCAGGCAAATTTGGCGCTTGTAGTTTTTTTAAGGTAGTTGGAAGATGAAAACTTTTTACTCTTGTATTTATTATATTTTTCAATTCAAATAAAGTTTGTTGAACCGCTTTTTGAATTCGCGCGCGCTCTTTAAAATCCATGGGACAAAATTGGAAGTTTTCACTAATTCCGGAAAATGTACAAAGAGTAGATGATGTAACAAAAATATTATTTCTTCTTTGAGAATCAAACCAGTAAATACCATACGGCAACGTTCCTGTTACAGCTTTATTAAAATATTTATTTTCAGGTAAAACTAAAATAGGAAAACTAAAAGCTGAAAAAGCAGGTTCGACATTAAACATAAAACTTGAAGGCAATTTTAAAGAGGTATCATACCTTAACGGTCTGGATTCCAAGGGAACATTTAAAAAACTGTTAACAGCGTTTAAAAACAAATTAACACCATCATTTAATTGTAACTTAACATTTTGGTTTGGTTTGGCTTGTTGAAAAACGGTTGGAACTAGAGTGTTATTTGAAACATTCGCATTCGCAACTCCAACAGATCTTAAAAGCCCCATTTTTGTAAATAATGGGAATAAAACAGGAACTTTATTCCCTTGCTTGGCGCCAATTGAAGGTAAAATTAAACCTAAAGTTATGTCTGTATTTTTATAAAAATTAGAAATTAAATTTAATATTTTATTTGATGCCGTACTTCTTCCAAGAGTTTTTAGCATTGTTATGCCCAAACTAAAAAATGCCGCTTTATATTCATTCCATGCAAAACTTTCACCATTATCTAAAACCTGTTCTATAGGTTTATAATCAAATTTAATACCAACAGATTCCGCTATTTTAATAAAAGGATCATATTTATATTCTTGTGAACCGGAACAATCAATTAATAAAGCCTTGATTGGAGTATTAGAATTATTACTTCTCCTAACTTGCGCAATTAAATTTAAATTGAAAAAAGATAATAAAATGGCGCATGCCAAAATTTTAAAAACTTTCATTGTAATCCCCCTCAATCTCGTTCTTATTTTCACTTTTGTCCCAATTCAAACAATACTAAAAAAAGCCCCTTGCAATCAATAAAAACGTAATTTGAAAGGTTTAGACGCTATGTTCTTGATAATTTGTTTTAATAATGCCAAATTTAATTCATTGTAAAATTCAAATAATAAAGGAAACAATTATGAAAAAATATCTAGTTTTATTGTTAGTTGTTTTTTATTCAGGCTATACACAACCAACAAAAACAAAATCAAATAAAATTCACAAATCACATCTTAACGATGGATGGTATTCACAAGATAAAAAAACTTTAACGCAAAACCTTTCAGCCTATTTAAATATCGCGAAACAAGAATTCCCGGTAGTAACAAATGCCCATTCAATCAAAGCGCTAATTGTTCCACACGCAGGTTACTACTATTCCGGTCTTTGCGCCGCAACGGCGTATCAAAGTCTCATCCAAAAAAACAATATAAAAAATCAAAAAATTAAAAAAGTTCTAATTATGGCTCCAACACATACAAAATATTTTCGCGGAATTGCTCTACCTGATTATGATATTTATGAAACAGTTTTAGGACAAATTGAAGTTGATAAAAACACTATAGACAACCTAGAAGGTAATTTATTTAAAACAGACCCTCAAGCGCACAACCAAGAACACGCGATAGAAATTCAATTTCCATTTTTACAACAAACAATTCAAAGCTTTAAAATTATTCCACTAATTATTGGTCAACTTGATTCTAATGAATACAATCAAATCGCGACAAAATTAAAATCTATTATTGATGAAAATACTTTAATCGTTATAAGTTCTGACTTTATTCACTATGGAAAAAACTTTGATTACACACCTTTTAAAAAAGATCTTTTTTATAATATTAAAAATGTAGACTCTCAAGCAATTGAAGCAATAAGTAATTTGTCATTTGATAAATTTAAAAAAGTGTTACAAAACACAAAGGCAACAATTTGTGGCCAAGGCTCAATTAAAATATTACTTGAACTGATCAATCAAAACGCACTTGAAAAAATAAATAAACCGCAACTCGCGTGTTATTACACATCACCTCAACTTCAAAACTCGAAAAAAGATAATCCAAGTTCTATAAATACAAAGAAATTACTGCAAAGTGTTCCTGATTCCGAAATGCAACATAGCGTTAGCTACGCTAGCCTAATCTTTAATAACCAAGATTTATCACAACTAAAAAAAGAAGACTTATTAACAGGCTATGAGAAAAAATCATTATTAAATGAGGCGCGAAACACAATTTCAAATCATTTTTTACAAGATCCAATAAAACAAGAATTGTTATACCCAATTAAAAGCTCTGCGATTATCCAGAAGTCCGGAGCCTTTGTAACTTTAAATACAAAAAGTGGTAATCTTCGCGGCTGCATAGGAAGAATCGTAACGCCTGAACCTTTATACAAAACTATCACTGATATGAGCTTGGCCGCGGCATTTAATGACACAAGATTTAAACCATTGACAAAAGAAGAATTAAAAAGTGTAATTATTGATATAACAATTTTAACTCCCCCACAAACTATCAAGAGTTACAAAAATATAATTTTAGGCAAACATGGTATTATTTTGAAAAAAAATGGATTAAGCGCAGTATTTTTACCACAAGTTCCAGCCGGTTTTGGATGGGATCTGCAAACAACACTGGAACAACTAAGTCAAAAAGCGGGACTTCCAAAAGACGCATGGAAACAAAATTGTAAATTTGAA
>JAUWHS010000063.1 GCA_030605785.1 bacterium | reverse complement strand
GGAGCTCCCTGAACCAAAGAAAGATCATCCTCCGCAATACTTATAACTTTGTATTGCGAAATAATTTGTTTATATGAAGTTATTGGATTTTTGTTAAGTTTAACTAATTTTCCATCTTTAGCTGACAATCCAACTTGAATTTGATTAGGAATTTTAAAATCATCCTCAAAATCAAGTTGTGTAAAGAAATAATTATAATCAATTGTAATTAAATCTTTCCTTTGATGAGTCCTAAATGATTTTAAAAAACAAGGATAATATAAACCTTCAAGTAACGTTGTTTTTCCTGAACCGTTTTTTCCTTCAATAACAACTATTTTACTATCAAAAGCAAATTCGTTTTGTTTGAAATTTCGAAAATTTTGTAATTTTATTTTATTTATAAACATAAATTTTTTATATATACCATGACCGATCGGTCATGGTATATTGGTTAACTATTATTTTTATTGATTTTCGGCCGTTGATACAGGCATAACCAAATAAGTCCAGTGATAACTATCACTTTCAGCTTCAAAGATAATTGGTTTCGCGTCATTTTTTACAAAAAATTTCACATTCTCTTCCGGAAATATTTGTAATCCATTTAATAAATATGGAGAATAAAAACGGCTTTTAATATCTTTGCCTTTAAAATCTTTTAGAGGTAAAGATTCATCAATTTTACCAACCTCTTTATTGTGTAAACTTACATCAATTGTACCAGGGGTAAATTTAAAATTAGTAGAAACAAACTGCCCTGCTAATAAACAACTTGTTCTTTTTAATGTTTTAACAAATGCTTCTCGACTTAATGTCGCGGGTAAAAAATCCTTTTTATCCATAATTGGTTCATATTGTGGAAACGGTTCAGCAATTAATTTTGTGAAGAAATTAAAATTTGATCCTGAAAATACTAACTGATTGCCACAAGTTCCCAAAAATACATTTTCATCGTCACTGCTTTCTAATAATTTTTTAATTTCTAAAGCAGCTCTTTTTGGTAACAACCATTTTTTATCTTCAGGTAAATTATATTTGTTTGTATGAACTTTTGCTAAACAATGGCCGTCAGTCGCGACAAAGGACATTAAACCGTCTTTAAATTCTAAAAGCATACCGTTTAGCGCAATGTTAGAATTATTTTGTGGAATTAAGAACGCGACTTTATTTAATAAACTCAATAAAAACTTGGAATCAATTTCCATTAAATTTTCGATGCGTTCCGGAAATGGTGGAAACTCTTCCGCTTCTTTAATATTTAAAGCTAGATCAACATTATCAGACGCAAGTTTCAATTGATTTTTATCAACAAAAAATTCTATTTGACCTTCCATTTCTTTAACCAGTTCAAATATTCTTTTGCCCGAAATTAAAAAACTTATATTTTCTAATAAGTCGCTTTCAATATTTAATGTAGATTGCAAACTGATTTCTAAATCTGTTGATTTTAAAGTTAATTCTTTTGGCGCGACTTGAAATAAAATAGATTCCGTAACATCCAACGTTGTTCTTTTTCCGCAAATTGGTTGCATAGAACTGAGCATTGATAAAATATCTTTTTGATCTATTGTAAATTGTCCATTCATGATAACACTCTCACCTCTTAAATGGTTTTTTAAAACAATATTTTAAACTTAATCCCAATAACAAAGAATAATTATAACTTGTTTAATGTAAAATTTCACCTATAATTTGGAAAAAATTTAATTTTTAAATAAAAAAAACTATGAAACAAATTTTTAAATAAGTTTTGCCTTGTAAATACAATAAAGTCTGATATATTCAGTTCACATTTTATATGAATATTATTATCACCATTAACATAAGGACGAATCATGAATAAAATGGTTTTTGTTACTCTTCTTCTTAGTGTCGCAACACATAATATTTCAGCAGTAGAAAAGAAAGAAGAACATAAACACGTAGAACAAAAAACAACAACTGCAATTGTTAATGAAAGTAATAATTTTCAAGAATTATCTGAAGCAGAAAAAGAACAATTACTAAGCGAAGCTAAAGAAGCGCGCGAAAATGCTTACGCGCCTTATTCAAAATTCAAAGTCGGCGCAGCAGTATTAACTGAAGATGGTAAAATTTTTACCGGATGCAATGTTGAAAATGTTTCTTTTGGTTTAACAATTTGTGCTGAACGTTGCGCAATTTTTAAAGCTATTTCTGAAGGTTACACAAAATTTAAAGCAATCGCTGTTACTTTAGATGATGAGAAACAACCAGGAAGACCTTGCGGCGCTTGTCGCCAAGTTATTCGTGAATTTGGCAAGGATATCATTGTTATTATGTCAAACTTAAATGGTGATATTGATATTGAACCAATTTCAAATCTCTTGTATAAAGAATTTGCTTTAGATCAAAAATAATTTATATAAATTTCACAATTACTATAACTCCCCCGTAAAAATGGGGGAGTTATAATTTGAAATAATTTTTTTATGCCCGTGGATGTTTTTTATCGTAAACTGCGCGAATATGACTATTTTCTAAATGCGTATAAACCTGAACGGTAGAAATTTGTTCATGACCGAGTAACAGTTGTAACGATCTGATATTGGCGCCATTTTTTAAAAGATGCGTTGCTAGTGAATGTCTTAAAGAATGTGGTGATATATTTTTATTAATTTGGGCTTGCAATATAATACGCTTTAAAATTCCCCACAAAGCTTGTCTTGTTAACGGTTTTAATTTACCGCTATAAACACTAACAAATAAATAATTTTTATTTGAACTTAGTTCACTTTTACTTTTTTTAATAATATTTTTGCGAATGTAGTCAATATAAAAATTAAGAAGATCTAAAACATTTTTAGGTAAAGGTACCATTCTTTCTTTGTTACCCTTCCCTTCCATTTTTACAAAACCGGTATCAAATTCAATTTGATCAATTTTTACATTAATTAACTCTGAAACTCTCATACCTGACGCATAAAGCAAATAAAGCATTACCTTATTTCTTATCCCTTTTTCAGAGTTGTCTTCATTTGCGACATCAAGAAGTTTTTTCATTTCAGTTTCTGTCAAATAAGAAGGCAATGTTTTTTCTAATTTAGGAAAAACTAAACTTTCCGCTTTGTTTTCAACCTTGAAACGATCATTAAGAAATGAAAAGAACAGTTTTATTGATGAAATTTTTCTAGATAACGTTTTAGCTTTTAAGCCTTGATTTTTAAAAACACGTAATAATTTTTTTAAATGAATATTGGTACAATTTTTTAAACTTTTTTTTTCTTTCTTTAAAAAATCGGCTAATTGATCAATATCTTTTTTGTATGCCAAAAAAGTATTATTTGACACTCTTTTTTCAGTTAAAAGATAGCTTTCAAAATGGGCTAAATAATTACTTTGGTCATTCATTTATCAAACTAATATGCTTTCGCCACTAAAATATCTTTTTCCGATTTTTTATCACAAACGGCGCATTGGGAATGTTTGTTTTCATCTAAAACACATCTTATTGTTGCTTTATAATCTTTAAATTTCAATTCGCATTCCTTTGAACCGCACCAACCAGTTTGATAAAGGCCTGCTTCTTTTTCAAGAGTTGAACCAAAATCTTTTAATTTATCCCCTTGATACCAGCTATCCATTAATCTTTTCTCTGCGCGTTTGAATAATTTGTCTTGCAAATCGTCTAATATTTTTGGAATTTCTGTTGCGATATTTTCAAAAGAAATCATTTGTTTGTTTTTTTCTAATCTGTCAACAACTACAATTTGATTATTTTTTAAATCTCTTGGCCCCAATTCAACTCTTAAGGGAACACCTTTAATTTCCCAATTATAAAATTTAGCGCCCGGTGTAGTTTGATCATCATCATCAACAAAAACTTTAATATCTAATTTTTCTAGTTGTTTTTTTAATTCTTCAACTTTATTCAGAACCAATTCTTTTTCATCATCTTTTCTGTAAATTGGAATTATAACAACTTGAATAGGCGCGATTTTTGGAGGAATAATTAAACCATCCTGATCGCCATGAGACATTATTAATCCGCCTATCATTCGTGTAGAAACTCCCCATGAACTGCAATATGGAACTTTCATTTTCCCATCTTTATCTTGAAACTTAATATCAAATGATTTTGGAAAGCTATGTGATAAAACATGAGTTGTTCCCATTTGCAATGCTTTACCATCTAACATTAAAGCTTCAAGGGAATAAGTATGATCCGCTCCGGCGAAACGTTCGCTTGCTGATTTTTCTGCCGCGATTACAGGAATCGCTAAATAATTTTGCATAAAATCTTTATATAATTGTCGCGCTTCAAGAGCCATATCTGTTGCTTCTTGTTTTGTCGCGTGGGCTGTATGACCTTCTTGCCATAAAAACTCTGTTGTTCTTAAAAACGCGCGAGGCCTGAGTTCCCAACGAACAACGTTTGCCCATTGATTGATTTTTAAAGGCAAATCGCGCCAGGATTTTATCCATTTCGCAAACATCGCGTAAATTATAGTTTCAGAAGTTGGGCGAACGACTAAAGGTTCTTCAAGCTTTTTTCCTCCCGCATGCGTAACAACAGCGAGTTCAGGAGAAAATCCTTCAACGTGTTCAGCCTCTTTTTTTAGAAATGATTCAGGAATTAATAATGGGAAATACGCGTTTTTAGTTCCGGTTGCTTTAATCTTTTGGTCAACAACTTTTTGCATGTTTTCCCATATGGAATAACCATACGGTCTGATAATCATCGCCCCTTTAACGGGAGAAGAATCAACAAGTTCTGCTTCATAAATTACATCTTGATACCATTGCGCAAAATCTTTATTAATATCGGCAAGCTTTTTCATATTTTTCCCAATTCAAATTCCCAAAATATTTAAAATAATGAACTGTTATAGAATGTTATTATACCAAATAAAAATTTATTTTTTTTCTACATTAACTTTTTCTTTAACCATTGATTTGTTTTGAGTTCATTATAACGCGTTAACAAATTTTTTTCGAGTTCAGGTTTCCATAAATTTTGTAATTTACAACTTAAATGGTTATTGTACAGAGCATCAATAAAGCCGGCTTTTTAAAGCCGGCCTTATTTTTAGTTTGATGTTACGATTGTATTAATTTTTTTATGTTGCAATTTATTTGTTAGTAAATATATTCGCTACCTTTATTCTAAAATCATGCAATCTTCGCATCCGTTTTTTTATTTAATAAATTTTTCAATTTTTGCGCTGCATTACGAACAAACTCATCCGGATCCCCAATTTTCTCTTTAGCGGCCTGAGTCGCAGCGACAAGAATTTCTTTTTTAAGATTTGCATCCTGCGCTTTATCTATATTTTCAACTAAAACCTTGAATAAATATAATGCTAACTGACGAACCATCCAATCTTCATTTTCAATATTATCTTTAGCAGCCTGAGTTGAAGCTTTAAGAATTTCTTTTCTAAGTTTTTCATCCTGCGCTTTATCTATATTTTCAACTAAAGCCGAGAATAAATTTAATACTGAACCACGAACCAACGGATCCAGATTCCCAATATTCTCTTTAGCTGCCTGAGTCGCAGCTTCAAAGGCAGGCGCATATTCTTTTTCAAATAAAGCCTTGAATAATTTTAATGCTGAATAACGAACACCCAAACTTTCATTTTTTATATTCTTTTTAGCAGCCTGAGTTGAAGCTTTAAGAATTTCTTTTTTAAGATTTTCATCCTGCGCTTTATCTATATTTTCAACTAAAGCCTTGAATAAATTTAATGCGAAATTAAAAACCAAATATTTTTTATTTTCAATATTATCTTTAGCAGCCCGAGTCGCCGCTTTAAGAATTTCTTTTTTAAAATTTTCATCCTGCGCTTTATCTATATTTTCAACTAAAGCCGAAAATAAATTAAATGCTGAACCACGAACCAACGGACCCGGATCCCCAATTTTCTCTTTAGCGGCCTGAGTTGCAGCTTCAAGAATTTCTTTTTTAAAATTTTCATCCTGCCCTTTATCTATATTTTCAACTAAAGCCTTGAATAAATCTAATGCTGAATAACGAACCATCCAATCTTCATTTTCAATATTATCTTTAGCGGCCTGAGTTGAAGCTTTAAGAATTTCTTTTTTAAGATTTTCATCCTGCGTTTTATCTATATTTTCAACTAAAACCTTGAATAAATCTAATGCTGAATCCCGAACATTTTCATTTTTTATATTATCTTTAGCTGCCTGAGTCACAGCTTCAAGAATTTCTTTTTTAAGTTTTTCATCCTGCGCTTTATCTATATTTTCAACTAAAGCCTTAAATAAATTTAATGCTGCATTACGAACAAACTCAGCCAGATCCCCAATATTCGCTGTAGCAGCCTGAGTCGCAGCTACAAGAATTTCTTTTCTAAGTTTTTCATCTCGTACTTTATCTATATTTTCAACTAAAACCTTGAATAAATTTAATACTGCATAACGAACAAACTCAGCCAGATCCCCAATATTCGCTGTAGCAGCCTGAGTCGCAGCTACAAGAATTTCTTTTCTAAGTTTTTCATCCTGCGCTTTATCTATATTTTCAACTAAAACCTTGAATAAATTTAATGCTGAATAACGAACCTTCCAATTCTCATTTTTAACATTCTCTGTAGCAGCCTGAGTCGCAGCTTCAAAGGCAGGCGCATATCCTTTTTCAAATAAAGCCTTAAATAAAATTAATGCTGAATCCCGAACACCCGAATTTTCATTTTTTATATTCTCTTTAGCAGCCTGAGTCGCAGCTTCAAAGGCAGGCGCATATTCTTTTTCAAATAAAACCTTGAATAAATCAAATGCTGTAAAACGAACCTTCCAATTCTCATTTTTAACATTTTCTGTAGCAGCCTGAGTTGCGACCAGTAAAAAGGCTTTCGTATTTATATAAAGAGGCGGCTTAGAATTATCATTTAAAAAATTAGTTGCTGTTTCCATGAAAGTTTTGGGATCAGATTGTTTTAAAACCTGTCTAAAAAAAGTATTTTGAAATACTTCATCAGTCCCTATTCGCTTAAAATCTTTACTAACACTGCAATTTTTTTCCAAAAACTTTAATGCGTCACCTAAATTAGTTTGTCCGGAAGAAAAATATTCAAAAATCATTAAACTCTGTTCATCCGGAAGGTTTTTTATAAAATCTTTTTTTTGCTCTGGTTTTTTAGGTTCAGCATTTTTATTTGTTTCATCCTCTTTCATAGCTTGACTATTTTCATCCAGTTGCATCGGTTGTTGCATTGCATGTAAAGTCCAAATGTTAGCAACAAAGACTAAATAAAACAGAACATTTATTATTTTTTTCATCTTAAAGTCCCCCTAAAAAAATTATTATTATCTTATTTTAGATTAAACAATCTAATTGATGAATAACAAGATATTATAAAAAACATTTTGCAAAGAAAAATAAATATTATCAGACACAGGCCTGTTGTAAAAAAATCTGCTATATTATTTACTGTATTAATACGTTAATCCAAAAAATTTTAAAAAGGGAAATTATCGTGGGAGAAGGTAAATTTTTTATAATCTCAGCTCCATCCGGAGCCGGAAAAACAACACTAACCTATGAAGTTTTAAAAAAACTAAAAAGTAGATATCCCATTAGCAAAGTAATAACTTATACAACTCGCGCATCAAGACCAAAAGAAGTACATGGAACTGATTATCATTTCTTATCTGAACAAGAATTTTTGAATAAAAAAGAAAAAGACTTTTTTTTAGAAACAACGAAATATCATGAAAATTATTATGGCTCTCCAAAAAATATCTTAGATAAATCAAAAAAAGGAGAATCTTTTATAATTGTCGCAGATCTTCCCGGAGCTAAAAACTTTTTAAAACTTCTCCCCAATCCCATTTTAATTTGGATTGAACCGCCAAGTTTAATTGAACTTGAAAAAAGATTACAAAAAAGAAATGATTCCCGAGAAAATATAAATGCAAGAATTGAACTGGCGCGAAAAGAGATTGAAACAGAAAAAAAAGACAAACTATTTAAATATCATTTAATCAATGACAACTTTGATCAAACAGTAAATGAATTAATTAAAATAATTGAAAATGAATTAAAAGGAAAATAGTAAATGATGTTATTAAACAATATCTTAAAGGACGCGGTTAAAAAATATCCAAATAAAATCGCATTAACAATGAAAATTAAGCATCGAACTGTAAATTTAACATTTAAGGATGTTTATGATCTAGCGCGCAAAACAGCTCTTTTTTTAGAAAAACAAGGAATTAAAAAAGGAGACAAAATTTTAATTTTTGCTCCAAACACTCCCTATTGGGGGGTTATTTTTTGGGCAACATTACTTAACGGTAATATTTTAGTTCCAATAAATATTCAAAATACAGCTGTTCAAATAAATAAAATTATAGATCAAACGGATGCTAGGTTAATCTTTAAAAGCGTGTATTTAAAAAGGGACGTCAATCCAAATATTAAAAGTTTTGATCTGGAATTCATTGAAGAATTGGTAGATAAATTTAATCCGGAAGATTTCTCCGAGCCTGAAATTAATGAAAATGATTTAGTTGAAATTTTGTATACATCCGGAACAACCGGTGATCCAAAAGGAGTTATGCTTACACATAAAAATATTTATTCTAACATTCAGGCAATCTCTGAATATAAAATGTTAACAGAAAAAAAAGATCGTTTGCTTTCCATTTTACCGTTAACACATATCTTTGAACAAACAATCGGTTTCTTTTTACCTTTCTATTACAAAGCGCAAATCATCTATACACATTCTTATTCCGCGATAGCTGAATTAATGCAAGAATATAAAATTACAAAGTTGATTACGGTTCCTGAGTTTTTAAAACTTATAATGTCTAAAATTAAATCTGAAGCTGAAAAAAAAGGCAAATTAAAACTACTCAATAAACTTTTAAAAATTTCTCAAAAATTAAATAATAAATTTATTTCAAAACTTTTGTTTCATTCTGTTAATAAAAAACTTGGAGGCAAGCTTGATACAATTGCTTGCGGCGGAGCATTCTTAGATCCGGTCTTAGAAAAAGAATGGAATGCTTTTGGAATAACGTTGCTGCAAGGATACGGCTTAACCGAAACCTCTCCACTTTTAACAGGAAACACCTATAAAGAACATAAATTTGGTTCCGTTGGAATTCCAATAAATAATGTTCAAATAAAAATTAGCGAAAACAAGGAAGTTTTAGCAAAAGGGCCAAATGTTTTTTTCGGTTATTTTAAAAATGAAGAAAAAACACGGCAATGTTTTACCCCTGATGGCTGGTTTAAGACAGAAGATATGGGAGAAATCGATAAAGATGGTTTTTTGTTTTTAAAGGGTAGGAAAAAATACATAATTTTAGGGCCGGGAGGACAAAATATATTCCCGGAAGATATTGAAATGGAACTAAATGACCTTGAAGAGGTAAAAGACAGTTGTGTTTTAGGAATACCTCTTCCTTCAGGCATGATAGAAATTCATGCTGTTTTACTTTTAAGTTCTCCAACAGTTGAGGCTGAAAAAATAATAAACTCCGCAAACGAAAACCTCGCGACTTATCAGCGAATTACCGGTTTTTCTATTTGGACGGAGGATGACTTTCCACGTTCCGCGACCAGAAAAGTAAAAAAGGAAGAAGTCCTAAAAATATTACAAAGCAAAAAAGACGTAACACACGAAGTAAAAAAAGATAACGGAAGCGCGCTGAAAAAAATCTTAAGTCAAATATCCGGAATAGAAATTGATAAAATTCACAATGACACAAAAATAATAGAAAATTTGAAAGTTGATTCTTTAATGTGGGTAGAAATTGTTGGAAGAATAGAACAAGACTTTAATGTCGCTATTGATGAAACAATTATAACCCCCAAAACCACCGTTGGCGGTCTGGAAGAAGTTATAGAAAAACATGAACCGACACCACCGTTGATCCCATTGAAAAAATGGCCTCGAAGTTGGTGGGCATTTTCGATAAGAAATATTGGGCAATTTTTAACATTTTTATATGCAAGACTTTTTATAAAACTCAAAGTTGAAGGGTTCCAAAATTTACAAAATTTAAATTTCCCGGTAATTTTCATGCCAAATCACATAAGCTATATTGATTCAATTCCATTACTTATGGCTTTGCCATTTAAAATTAGAAAACAAATAGCAATAGCCGCGGCTCGAGACGTTGTTTATAATGAGTTTAAACATGTCGCGTGGCTGGCGGAACTCTTCGCGAACACATTTCCGTTACCACGAAAAGAAGGCGAAAATATAATGCTCGGTCTTGATTACATGGGTAAACTTTTAGATGAAAACTATTCTGTTGTTATATTTCCCGAGGGTCAAGTTAGTAAGAGCGGCAAGTTTCAAGAATTAAAACGCGGCGCCGGACTTATCGCGGTTGATATGAACTGCCAAATTGTTCCTGTAAAAATAACAGGGACAAATAACATTGTTCCTTACGAAAAACTTTTCCCTCGAAAAAGAGGAACGGTTACGGTGAAATTTGGAACTCCAATTAAATTTAAGAAATCAGATTCTTACACTAAAACGCGAGAAAAAATCGAAGAGGTAATGAAAAATCTTTAAGCCTTTAATTTAATTTCATCTTTGTAAAAAACATATAAACCTACAGTTACACAAGCAAGCGCAAAATAATAATGCCAGGTTATATGCTCACCAAGAAAAAACCAACCTAAAAAGCCGCCAAAAACAGGACATAGAAAACCTGCAAAAGTTACAAATGTAATTGAATAATGTTTTATCAACCAGGTATAGAGATTGTAACTAATAATATTAGCAACCAAAATTAATAATAAAACCCAAAATAAAAATGGCCATAAATCAAAAACAGGACTTGTTTTTATTCCCTCAAAAATAAAAGATGTAAACAATGCGAATATTCCACCAATTAACATCGCAACACCATTAATCACAACTAATGAATATCCCTTTATTAAAAGTTTTTTAATCACAAACCAAGCATAAGTCGCTGAAAATACCGCCCCAAGTAGTACAAGCTCCGGCACTGAAAAAGAAAATAATTGCATTGCGCTTTCACGAGGATCGGTTTGAGTTAAAAAAATAGGAATCAATCCAAACAAACCAATTAACATTCCAACACTTTTTTGTTTACTTAATTTTTCCGCAAAAATGAAATACGCCAAAACAGCGGCAATAAAAGGTGTAGTTGAATATATGAGATTGGTTTTCGATGAGGTTAAATATTGCAATGCCCAAAACTCAAGAATAAAAGCTAAATAAATATGGAAAAGAGAGGTTTTTAAAAATAACCACCAATCACTTTTATAAATTTTCAAACTTCTTTTATCGGTAAAATACTTAAAACCAAGAAGTAGAATTCCAGCTAATGTCATTCGAAAACCAATAATAAAAAAGGGCTTTGCGTAAAAAAGAGTTGCTTTCGCGATTGTAAAAGTCGAAGCAAGAATCAAATACTCTAAAATAACTAAAAACATTTCTTCTCTCCTTTATAAATTAAACTTCCTTTTATAACTTAATAACAGTACCAAAAACAATATTAACGGCAACGCGTATAAAAATATCACGGCCAACGTTTTTGAACCAAAAATTACAAAACCCATATTAATAGAAAAATAAAATATAAAAAATAAAAATCCTGAAAGCAAAATACTGATCAAGAGATTACTTTTATTTCGCGCAAATAATAAAATCAAAAATAAGGAAAGAAAAGGGAGTAAAAACTGCCACAAAATTTGCGCCAACCTTTTATGAAATTCAAAAAAGATTTGTTTTTCTTTATGTTTGTTTTCAAGAAGCTGTTTCCATGTAAAAAATTTTAAATGTTTTGTGTCAACTTTTTTTTCTTCAATGTTAAAAAACCTTTTTAAATCAATTTGAGTTTGTTCAAACTGGGCGGTATAAAATTTATCTTTCTGCCCAACATTTTGTATCATTCCATTCTTTAAATAAAGGCTATTTTTATATAAAAAACCTTCTTTGGAATTTATTACATAGCGATCTTTATTTTTTTCATTAAAAGTGAGTAATAAATTATAAAACTTGGGTCGATCTTTTTGAGTTAAATCCTTTTTCTTAAAATAAAGAGTTAAGTTTGGAATAATATCATGTAATTTATCCTCTTCTAATTGATAAAATTGTTCCTTCGCAAAATTAATAATAAAATTTTTACCATTTTTATAACTTTGCGGAACTAAATAAAAGATAAAAGGAATGTATAAAAATAAAAGAGAAATAGAAAAAATAAAAACTGACCTGAATAATGTTTTTCTGGCTGATTTAAAACAATGAAAAAATAAAATCTCATCGTTTGTATGAAAATTACCAACCACTGATTGAATCGATAAACATGAAGCGATAGGCAAAGCCATAGAAAACATTAATGGCAACATGTAAAAAAACATCCATGCGGCTGATTGGAATGTTGGCAGCAATGACAAACGAACAAGTAAATCGCCGGAAACAAAAACAAGCGAAAGAATAAATAAAAAAATCAAAAAGTTTTTATAAATATTCTTGTAAAAATAAATTGATAAAAACATAATGTAAATTTATTTTTTATTGCCTTCATCCTGTAACTGATATTGAATTTCATCATCAGTAACACTAATTCGTTCAATTTTAATTGCTTTTCCTGATTTGGTGTCAACTTCAACAATTACTCCACGAATTTCCATTGGACCTGTTGTTTCTACTTCGAATTTTGCCGGCATTTGAGTCATAAATTGTCGTAAAATTATATCGTACTTGTCCCCAATTACAGAATTTACAGCGCCACATGAACCTAAATCAGAAATAAAAGCTGTCCCTCCGGGCAAAATTCTTTCATCCGCTGTTTGTACATGAGTGTGAGTTCCAAAAACTCCTGAAACTTGTCCGTCAAAAAAAGTAGCTAACAATTTTTTTTCTGATGTTGCTTCAGCGTGAAAATCAATAAAAATAATCTTTGCTTTGGATTTTAAAAAAGTTAAAAGAGATTCAACGGTTTTAATTGGATTATCAAGGTGTTGTTGCATAAAAATTAAACCTTGTACATTTATTATCGCAACTTTAGAACCATTTAATTCAAATATAGTAAAACCCTTACCGGGACAATCTGAAGGATAATTTGCCGGACGAATTATATCATCACGTTCATTTAATGTTGAATAAATATCTTTTTTATAAAAAATGTGATTTCCGGAAGTTACAACATTAACACCACATTCTTTAAATGCTTTAACAATTCCCGGAGTTATTCCTTTACCTCTGTTGCTAGAATTTTCACCATTAAGAATAACACCATCAATTTTATGTTCTTTTTTTAATTTAGGAATCCATTTTTGCGCTAATTCTCTACCGGGTTTTCCTATAACATCGCCCAAAAACAAAAAACGTAAACTTTGCATTTTTTTTATTTCCTTTTTAAAAAGCCTGTCCCTCGCTTCTTCAAGGCTCGAACAAGCGAGGGATTATTTTGCAAATTCAATAGATCTTTTTTCCCTGATTACGGTTACTTTTATCAAACCGGGAAAATTTACTTCTTCTTCTATTTTTTTGGCAAGCTCTCTAGAAAGCTCGGTTGCTTTTTCATCATCAAGTGAACATTCATCAACAATTACACGAATTTCTCTTCCGGCTTGCAAAGCATAGGCTTTTTTTACACCATCAAACGCGTTTGCTATATCTTCAAGCTGTTCTAAACGTTTAAGGTAAGTTGCCAATGTTTCACGCCTTGCTCCAGGACGAGAAGCTGAAATTGCATCCGCCAAATGTGTAATTATTCCGTAAACACTTTTAGCCGGAACCTCTTCATGGTGACTCGCGATAGCATTTACAACAATAGAACTTTCACCATATTTCTTGGCTAGTTCCGCGCCAACAATAGCGTGTGGACCTTCAACCTCAGCTGAAACAGCTTTTCCTATATCGTGCAATAAACCACAACGAGCGGCAATTTCTTCATCAACTCCAAGTTCGGCCGCTATCATACGCGCAAAGTACGCGACTTCTTTACTGTGAATTAAATTATTTTGTGTATAACTTGTTCTAAAATGTAAAGTTCCCAAAAGCTTAACTAATTCAGGATGAATACCTCTGAAATCAAACTCTAATAATGTTTGTTGTCCCATTTCTTCAATGTTTGCGCCCAACTCTTCTTCACATTTCGCAACAGTTTCTTCTATTCTTGTTGGATTTATTCTACCATCCAAAATTAACTTGTTTAACGCTCTTTTAGCAATTTCTCTTCGAATTGGGTTGAATCCTGAAATTGAAATTACTTCCGGTGTATCACCAATTACAAATTCCATTCCCGTAGCCATTTCTAATGCTTTTATATTTCGACCTTCTTTACCAATTATACGTCCCTTCATTTCTTCATTTGGTAAATGAATAACGCTTGAAGAATGTAAAGTAACTTGCTCCGGTAAATAACGTTGCATAGAACCCGCAATAATATCTATAGATTTTTCTTTTGCTGAAACTCGAGCCTCTTCCTCGATTTTTGTTATATATTTTTGATTTTCAAGCTCAACGTCTTTTCTTAAAGAATCAAACAGAATGTTTTTTGCTTCTTCCTTTTTCATTCCGCTTAAACGTTCAAGTTTGGAAATCAGTTCATTGAATAATTTTTTTAATTTAATTTCATCTCGATTGAAAATATCCAGGCGACGAGAAAGATCACGCTCTTTATGTTGTAATTCTCTTCGTAAATCATCTAAATTCATTTCTCGCTGCGCCAAAACATCTTCTTTTTTTTGATATTTATGTTGCAATCGTTGTTGCTCAATACGAGATCTTTTCATTTCAAGTTCAAAATCGCTTCTTTTTTTATAAAGCTCATTTTTCAAGTTTATTAAAGCTTCGCGTCTGTCATGCTCTATTTTTTCCTTCGCCTCATGCAAAACTCTTTTCGCGTCACTCTGAGCTTTTAGAACCTGCTCCTTTTTTAATTTGAAGAAAAAAAACAGAGCTACTGATCCGGCTACTGATCCAAGCATAAAAATAATTAGGTCTGTAAACTCTATCATAACTAGTCTTTCAATATTTAATTAAAACATAATAAAATCGCATGAAATTATATCATGACAATGTAACAATCATAAAAATTTATATAGTATGGAAAAATAGTTTACCTGAAAATACAACTTAAAAGTTTAAGCTGTATAAATTAAGAATCTGCGCTGAAACGCAATTAAAAATTATAAATCAGTTTAGAATAAAAAGAATCTAAACAAAGTTATAATTTTTCAATAATTTTAAATATTTAATTACAAAAACAACTTTAACAAATTACAAAGAATCGTTAATTAAAGAGTTTAATTCTTTCACTCTTAAATCGCTACTCTTCAAAGCGTTACTCTTTTTAGTTAAATCAGTCGCTAATTGAAGAGCAACAAGAAGATTTCTCTGAGCTTCTCGCATTGATGGCGCTTTTTGATTATAATCATTTAACAGATTATTTAATAATTCAGCCGCCTGAAGAATGCAATTTTCATCTTCATCGGTATGAATCGTAAACTCTTTTTCTTGAACTGTAATTTTTAAGCTTTTTTTGTTTTCCATGGCAAACTACTTAAATTTTAAGTGTTTTCACTGCTTATTTCTTCCAACATGTCCATACTACTAAGCAGCTCTTCGATACTACTCTTTATCGCGTCTCTCTCTTTACCTAAATCTTTAGCGCTATCGTCACTTTTTACCGCATCAGCTTCTAATTTTCTTACTTGATCAACCAACTTAATATTATCTTGTTTTAGCCGCGCGGCTTCGCCTTTTAAGTCTTTATTTTTTTGAATTAATTGTAAAACTCTATTTTCCAATTCTTCTAAAAATTTCATTTTCATCCCTCTTCAGTTTAAAACCCCGTACTCCCCTCAAATATTTAGAAGTGTAACTAGAAAGCGATACAAAATTCAAGAAGTTTTATTTTGACGCAGTTTTTACAATCATTTCAAATGCTTTTGGCTCAAAAATAGCCAACTGACTTAACATTTTTCTGTTAAGCTTAATATTGGATTTATTCAAGTCGTTGATAAAACGACTATAAGAAGTGTTATTAATTTTGCAAGCAGAGCTTATTCTGGCAATAAATAAAGATCTAAAATCTCTTTTTTTCTTTTTTCTACCAATAAAAGCATTTTCCATTGCCCTAAGCAACGTTTCTTTTGCTCGTCTGAAAACGTTTTTGCGTTGTCCCCAGTATCCCTTTGTTTGTTTAAGTAGTCGCTTATGCCTTCTTTTGGCAACAACCCCACCTTTAATTCTGCTCATGATCAAACCTCAAATTAAATATCTTAATTCTATAATAAACGTATTGACACTCGCACGTCTTAAAAGACGTGGATTCTTGGGCTGAGTACCTAACGGTTGCTCATATATCCACAAGCGTTACTTTCCGTCTGCCCGACGGTAGGTCGTTTATAGACGTCTGCTAAATTTAAATAAACTGAAATTAATAAGGCATTAACTTTGAAATATTTTTTTCGTCAGCGCCCTGTAAATAAGTAGCGCTTCTTAAATCCCTACCTTGCTTAGTACTTTTTGCCCAAGCGTGATGCCTTTTGTAAGCCTTAGATCTTTTAATCTTCCCGGCGCTATTTTTTTTAAATCTTTTTTTACTCGCTGAATGAGTTTTCATTTTTGGCATTTTTTACTCCAACCAACAATATTTATATTTTCAATAAGAAACAATCCTTAAAAAACGCTTTATTTAAAGCGTAAAAACCATATTAACCGATTTTCTTTTATTTTACAAAATAAATTTTTGTCCAGAATGGTCCATGTCTTTGATCTTTTTCTTCTATAAGCTTTGTAAAACCTTCTTCTGCAATATCATTTTTTATTCGATCAAACATTTTTTGACCAAGCTCATTTTTGACTATCATCTGACGACCACGAAACTGCAATGTAAACTTAACCTTCTTTCCATCCTTTAAAAAGCCGATTGCATGTTTCATTTTTGTTTTATAATCCTGATCTCCAATGTTTGGTCTCATTTTAATTTCTTTAACTTGTATGACTTTGTGTTGTTTTTTCGCATCCGAAAGTTGCTTTTTCTTTGAATATAGAAACTTACCAAAATCCATCGCTTTGGTAATTACTACAGAATCGTTAATTCCTACCTGAACCAAATCAACTCCATCCTGCGCAACCGCGTCTAATGCTTGTTGTATAGGAATTACCCCTTGTTTTTCGCCATCAAGACCAATAAACAAAACTTCGTTTGCCTTTATATCAGTATTTATTAAATACTTTTCAGCTAATCCATTCAAGCGTCCCTTGGAACCGCTTCCTCTATATTTGTTGCTCACATAAACCTCATTTAGCAGCTTTTTGTTCTTCTATTTTTTTATAAATATCTTTATATATCTTTTGGAAAAGTTGCTCATCCGATAGTAAGAGTTTCAAGCAATTGTCTCTTCCCTGAGCAACCCGATCTTTCCCATAATTAAACCATGGTCCGGATTGTGTTATAACACCAAATTTAAGCGCTGCGTCTAATAAGTCAAGTTCTCGACTTATACCAACACCAAAAATTAGGTCTACTTCCACCATTTTAAACGGAGGAGCCATTTTATTTTTTACAATTTTAACTCTTACCCTATTACCAAAAGCGCCATCACTTTTTTTCAATGTGGCAATTCTTCTGATATCCAATCTAATTGAAGAATAAAACTTCAATGCGTTTCCACCGGTAGTAGTCTCATTATTAGCGAATGGCATACCGCCAATTTTATGTCTAATTTGATTGATAAAAATTAAAACCGTTTTAGATTTATGAACAATAGGAGTTAATTTTCGTAACGCTTGAGACATTAGTCTTGCTTGTAAACCAATATGTAAATCTCCCATATCACCTTCGAGCTCATGTTTGGGAACAAGCGCGGCAACAGAATCAATTACGAGTAAATCAACCGCTCCGGAACGAATAAGCATTTCCGCTATATCAAGAGCCTGTTCACCATAATCAGGCTGAGAAATAATAAGCTCATCAACATTTACACCAACATTGGCTGCGTATTCAGGATCCATCGCGTGTTCCGCATCGATAAAAGCGCAAACGCCACCTTTTTTTTGCGCTTGAGCTATCGCATGCAAAGCAATTGTTGTTTTTCCGGATGCTTCCGGTCCAAAAACTTCAACAACCCTACCTCTAGGAAAACCACCAACCCCTAAAGCATTATCTATAAGTATGGAACCACTCGAAACCGTATCAGCCTTAACCGTAGGCTTTTGCCCCAAAAGCATTACCGATCCTTTTCCAAACTGTTTATCAATTTGCGCAAAAGCGACTTCTAAAGCTTTTTGTTTTTCTGAATTCTTTTTGATTGTATTTTTTTGTGTCATTTTTTATACCGATTAAAAGTATTCCGGACTTGGTAGTGGTTGCTCATTTCCAACTGTTTTTTCGAACTCTTCTATTTTAGCGCTTCTCTGTAAAGATGCAACGAAAGCATCGAACATTACAACACTTTCACGCTCTTTTATTTTTTGAATTATTTCGTTTTTTTCTTTCTCAAATTCTTTGAGATCAAACTCACCTGCTTTAACTAATTGAGTTAAATAATAATCACGTCCAACCTTTTGTTTTGAAACCTGATTTTTATCCGTCAAAATAAAAATTACATCTGAAAAATTCGATTGCTCTGAAACTCCACTAATTTTATCACCTTTTTTTATCATTCCTGTTGTTTGAATCTTAAGGTTCAATTTTTCTGCCAATTTATCCATAGAAGAATTATTTAAAAGCAAATCTTTTTTAGCTAGTCTTGCGGCTTTTTTTAAATTTTTTATTGCGTTTAAACTATAAAAATTATTTGTGGCTTCTCCTTTTACATCTTCAAATTTAGGTAAATAGCTTTCTTTTTTGCTTTCTAATAAATAAACAATATGTTGACCATTATTAACAAAATAACCATAAGTTTTATTAGATGCTTGCTTGGAAAAGAATTTTTGCGCCAACAGGTCTTCTATTTTTTCTCCATCGACTTCAGAAGAAGTTAACCAACCTGTTTGCTCTTTTTTTATTTTATTATTTTCCATGAATTTTTTAATTTCGCTCTGATCAGAACGAGTTTTGTAAAGTAAGGTTTCAATATCACCTCTTAAATTATTTAAAGCCTTTTTAGCCTTTAACGTTTTTATTATTTTGTCTCTAACATCTTTTAATGGTTTTTCAGAAGCGGGAATACGTTCCTCAAGTTTTATTATTTCTAAACCATCTTTGGTTTTTATTATTTCAGAAGTTTCTCCCGCTATTTTCAACCTAAAAGCAGCTTTTTCAAACTCAGAATCGTAAGTTCCTTTGTCAAAAAAGTTAATCAATCCATCATCATTTTTAGTTTTTTCATCTTGTGAATATTGTTTTACACATTCAATAAAACTTGCCGAATTCTTTTTTATTTTACTTAATGCTTCTTTAGCGTTTTTATTCGCAATCTCCGCTTGATCCGGAGAGGCCGTTTCAGGCAATCTAAAGAAGATATGTCGAACTTTTACCTTTGGAGGAATTCTAAACAAACCGGATTTATTTCTATCGTAATAATTTTGAATCGCGTCATCATCAATTTTTACCCTGTCTTCATAATCCTTAATGTATAAAATCCAGTAATCGGATTTAATTTTCTTGCCAACCCGATATTGCTCTTTATTTTTTTGATAATATTCTTTTAACTCTTTTTCATTAAGTTTTACTTGTTTTTCCTTATTAAAAAAGTCATCGAATGATAAATTAACAAATTTAAAACTTTTCTTTATTTTTCCGGAATCAAAATCTTCTTTTAAGTCATTGTTTGTAATGTAATAACTTTGATTCAAAATATTTCCAATTAATTGTTGCGCGAATGTTCCCTTCATTGCTTCTTCATAATCAGAAACCGTTGTTCCCAACCTACTGTTTAAGTAATTACGATAAGCGCTCATGTTTATTTTTCCGGTAGAAGGATCAACTAAATATTGAGGAATTGTTTTCGCCAATTCATCATTAAATGTTTCTTCATTTAATTCTATATTTAAAGAATCCTGAATATTGCTAATTAAATGGCTCTTAATACATTTATCAAGAGCTGCTTGCTCAGGATTTGAAAGACCGAGCATGTTTAAAAATAAATCCGCCGGAGCGCCATAGGCTTTTGCGTAATTCTTGTACATATCAATTGTGTTTTTAATTTCCATTAAAGCTTTTCTGTATTGAGAAAGAGTTATTTTTTCTCCATCAACTTTCGCGATAGCAACATGTTGCGGATCTCTACTTGGAATGAAAAGATAAGATAAACCCCCTAAAGCAAAGGAAGCCAAGACTAACCATAAAACGTTTTTCCACTTACGCATTTCTTTTCTAAATAAGTAAATCATTAAAAATCCTCAAACAAAAATAATTAAATTACTAATACTCCCTGCTCCTTTAACATAAATTGGAACAACAATAATTATTTGTCAGTATGTATGCAGTCTACTGGACAAGAAGTTTTTTTCAACAATAATTTTTTATAAACAACAAACTAAAGATTGGCTTATTACATTGAATTATCAATCAGATAAGCGGTCTAAATCATTTTGGATATTTTCTTGAACCCGTAAAATATTTTCTTTAGATGTCTTTTTTAATTCTAAAAATTCTATTAATAAATTTGACTCTTTACGATGTTTCTCTAACGATTTCCTAAAACCTTTCCAAAAGGTTAATTGTCTTTTCGCGTATTGTCGTGTTTTAACTTGAATCGATTCTATAAGGCTTTTTAACTCCTTTTTATTTGCGCCTTTTTTTATCCATTGAATAATTTCAGGATAACCGATTAACCTTTTAGCGCGCAAAAAATCTTGCCAATCGGTTCCAATGATTTTTTTTGTTTCTTCAATCCATCCGGATTCAATCATTAATTCAGTTCTTTTATTTATTTTTTCAATTAATTTTTCTTTATCAAGATCTATAAATATAATTCTCGCGTTAAATTTGGGTTCAAACTTTGGTTCATATTCAGAAGGTTTAATTCCGGTTTTTTCCCAAATTTCTAAAGCCCTTTGAATTCTGTAAACATCATTTTCATGTAAAGCTTTTGCCCTTTTCGGGTCAATCGCGTTTAACTTTTTCCACAATACTTTTGTATCAACATTTTTTTCTATATTTGGAACAGGAAGAATTGTTTGATCACCGGAATTTGAAAAATCCGTTGGCGGAAAAAATAATGATTTTATATAAAAAAGAGAGCCTCCAACAAGAACAGGTATTTTATCTCTTTTAAAAATATCATTTATTTTATCTTCAATAATTTTATTAAATTCGAAAACAGATAAATCTTTCGGCTCATCAATTAAATCAAAACAATGATGAGTAATTTTTTGGTTCTTCCAATCGGGTTTAGCAGTTCCAATATTAAGAGGTTTATAAAATTGCCCTACATCAACATTAATAATTTCTATTTCGAAAAAATTAGATAATTGTAAAGATAAATCGGTCTTTCCTGAAGCCGTTGGCCCGGAAATTATTATGACATAAGGTTTTTGATTCTTCTTGTTTTTGTTGCTCATTTAATTTTGGTTTAAATAGAAGAAGAAGATATAGGTTTTAAATTTCTATGATCATGAAAAACAAATTGCTTAAATGGAGATCTTAATTCTTGCAAAACAACATCTTTCTCTTTTCCTTTAATGTGTTGAATTTCTTCGACAATTAATTCTTCTGTAACATGTAAGATATTTCGCTCTCCGAAGGAAAGTTCTTTTTCAAAAGACGTATGCATCAAATCTCTGTAAATTTGCATCATTTCAACTAAAAGACCATCTTGAATTTTTATTTGATATTCTTTATGACGTTTATTCCAACCGGTAGGAGTAATATCCAAACCTGTTAACTTTTTAACCGGCGGTTTAAACAATTCATTAAAAGCAATTTTTAATTCTCTTAAAGAATTTAAATAGCGAATTCCTATTTTTTGAACATTTCTAATAGGAACTAAAATTTTTGTATTTTTGAAAAGCAGTTTTAATTTAAAAAACTTAACTGTTTTACCAAGAACACTTTTTTCTACAACCTCCTCAATAGATGCAACTCCGTGCGCAGGATACACTACAACATCGTCAACCTTGAACATAAAATCCCCTATTCGTGCTCAACTGATTTAATGTAGAATTTAAAAGATGTTTTTCATGGTACAGAAAACTAGTTTTTTATACAAACAAACCTAAAAATCGATAAAAATATGCCTTTTTTGCAAAAAGGCGTTTGACTTAGAATGATTTCGTTATTATATCTTTAAATAGAATGATAAATGAATTTATCCCCAACTGTTCATTATAAATAGACGAGGAAGAAAAATGTTTAAATTTATAAAAGATTTAATTTCTAAATTATTAATTTTAATAATTGTAGTTTTAATAGCGTCACAAATAATTAACACAAAAAACAACACACAAGTTCAAAAACAAGAAACAATTCAACCAATACAAAAAATCAAAAATAAGACTAATTATACCCATACAAAAAAAGATGAGCCAAACGAAATGGAAACATCTAATAATCAAGAAGAATTAAATAAATTAGTTGAAAAATTAAATGCCCATATTGATGAACAAACATATTTATTATCATATTATCTAGATGATCTAAATGAAGAGAAAATTAAAATATTAGCAAGCAATTTAATTGATATAAAAAGAGACGCTAAAAAGAAAAAGATTTCTCATTTAATTGATATGCCACAAATTGAAGAATTAGAAAATCACCTCGAAATTTATTGTTACACTTTACAGCAAAAAAATAAAAGCTTGTAACACTTCATGTGTACAAACTTTTATGTTCGCCGCCCAAACCCTCGCTTCTGTTATTACATAATAAAAAAAATCTTATTATTAAGAAATCTTTTTATAAAAAGCAAAGAAACCCTTTTTAAAATCAACGTTTCTTTAATGAATATTTCTATATGAACAATACTCGCAAAGCAAGCGCGCATAAATAGTACCCGTTGTCTCTTAAGCTTTTATTTTTAAAAGACGAAATTAATTCAGCATATTTACAAATACAAAACATTTAAAGATGATCATAATTGGAATTTCCTTGTCTTGCTTAAATTTATGATTAGAAAATAATGTTAATTATTTATAAATATGAATTTGGCTAAAATAATTTACAAACAATAATGTC
>JAUWHS010000056.1 GCA_030605785.1 bacterium | reverse complement strand
TGGGGGCGGATCAGCAGAAGCTGTTGAAGCTGCTATTTATTTTGGTTCCGGTTTCGCGATTGGTTTTTTATTCAAAAAATATTTTAAATTTATTTTAACAACTTTAATTGTTTCCATAATTGTCATAAAAATTCTTGAATACAATATGGTTTTAGAGATTGACTGGTAAGGTCTCAATGTTTTTATGGGTTTTGATTCTGCCGCTGATTTCAATGCGATTTTAAATGATATTTTTTCTTGGATAAAAGATAATTTCATTATATTTATTTCTTCCGTAGTTGGTTTTCTAATTGGATACAAATTAGGATAGAGCAAAGTTATGGGGGAAAGTAAATTAGAACAATCATCAACTTATGTTCTTCAAAATAAAGAGCAACGTTTAAGAAATGGAATAGAGCAAGACTTTGTTGTAAGTTTTGTCGATGATATTTTATGTGAGGCAATAAAAGTTGGCGCTTCTGATATTCATTTAGAACCGAATGAAAAAAATCTAAGAATTCGTTTTAGAATTGACGGAGTTTTGTATGATCAAGATGTTGTTGATCATAACAAAGCTCCGAATATAATTTCACGCTTAAAAATTTTATCATCTTTGGATATTGCTGAAAAACGAGTGCCTCAAGATGGTAAAGTTCGAGTTTCTGTTGATAATGGAATTAATGAGAATGTTATTGACTTAAGAATTTCAACATTTCCTTCTGTTGATGGTGAAAAAGTTGTTGTCAGGATACTTGATAAATCGCAAAATTTTATTGAACTTGAATCTCTAGGCTTTGATCCAAAAGTATTAGATGAAATTAAAAATTTAATTGAAAGGCCGAACGGTTTTATTTTGGTAACAGGACCAACCGGTTCAGGAAAAACAACAACTCTTTATGCTATTCTTTCAAAATTAAATAGCCCTGAAAAAAATATAATTTCAATGGAAGATCCTGTTGAATATAATGTTGATGGGATTACGCAAAGTCAGATAAATTTAAAAGCCGGTTTTTCTTTTGAAAACGGTTTACGTTCAATTTTGCGACAAGATCCCGACATTATTATGGTTGGCGAAATTAGAGACAAGCCAACATGTAGAATTGCGATTGAAGCTTCATTAACAGGTCATTTAGTTTTAAGCACTTTGCATACAAATGATTCTTCAGGCGCTGTTACACGTCTTTTGGATATGGGAATTGAATCTTTTTTAATTAATGCTTCGCTTTGTTCGGTGTTGGCGCAAAGATTAGCTCGTAAACTTTGTGAACATTGTAAGCAAGAAGTTGATTTAACTTTGGAAGAAAAAGAAATTCTTGAATCAAAAAATATAAAATTAAATAAATCATTTAAGGCTAAAGGTTGCAAGAGATGTTTTGATTTGGGCTACAAGGGTAGAGTTGGCCTTTTTGAATTTTTAGTTGTTGATGATAAAATTCGTGATTTAGTTACACAAAAACAAAGTTTAGAAAAAATTCGCGAACAAGCTTTAAAAAATGGAATGATAACTTTATTTCAAAATGGTTTATCTAAAGTTGAACAGGGGCAAATTTCTTTAGATGAACTTTTAAGGGTTGTGACGGATTAGGGATAAATGTTATTTGAGCTAAAATAGAATTCTTGCTAATTTAGTTTCAAATAATGTTTTTATGAAGGGGATAATATATGAAAACATCCGTATTATCTGAAATTTATCCGCAATATATTGTGGATAATGAGGGGAAAAAGACGAGTGTTGTTTTGGATCTAAAAACTTTTTCATTGATGGTTGAAGAACTAGAAGACTTACATGACATTTTAGAGGCGGAAAAAATATTAGCCAAAGGGGAGGAAGAAGAAGGGTGTACGATTGAGGAGATTGAGAAGTCCTTAAAATTTTCGGGGGGAAGGGGATGAAAAATTTAAAAATTATTTTTATATCTTTGTTTTGTTGTTCAATGTTTATTGCTAATTGTTTAAAGAGCAATGTGTTGTTGTCAAAAGATTACAAAGATTTGGTTGATGTAACAAAGGTTAATCCAAACATTAAAATTGATATTCGCTATGCAACAAGTAATAATTTTACAAAGCAAGTTTTGTATAGTTGCGCAAAATGTTATTTGCGTGAAAAGGTAGCGGCAAAGCTTGATAAAATTCAAAAGATATTAGAAAGAAAGGGTTTATGTTTAAAAGTTTGGGATGCATACAGACCATATTCTGCGCAAAAAAAGATGTGGGAAGTTTTTCCTAACGCAGATTATGTGGCTCCTCCGGAAAGAGGCTCAAAGCACAATAGGGCTGCCTGCGTTGATGTAACTCTTGTTGATTTAAAAAGTGGTAAAGAATTAGTAATGCCAACAGAATTTGATGATTTTTCTGAAAAAGCTGCGGTAAATTGCTTCAAAGGTTTAACCGTAGAACAAATTCAAAACAGGGATTATTTGCAAAATGTTATGACGCAAAATGGATTCACACCCAACGAAAGCGAGTGGTGGCACTTTAATGACAGTGAGTGGGTTGTTTATGATCTGCTAGATGTTGACTTTGAAGATTTATAAGTAAAAGAAAAAAAATATGCCACGGCTTTCATCGCCGTGGCATATTTTTTAACAACCGAGATCTAGTTCTTGAACTTCTTGTTCGAAATAAAAATACATTTCTTTAGGAAGTTGTTTGTAATCTACATTTTTTGTAATTTCTGAAAAATTGCCGGAACAAAAAGTATCCCAAAATAAAATTGTTTTATTTTGTAATTCCTTTTTATTTTTTATATCATTTAAAAGTGCCGCAAAAGTTTTGCCTGTGTATGTTCCTTCTAATTTTATATCTTCTGCTTCAAAGAGTTGTTTAATTGCGTTGCGTGCTTGCGTTGTTATTAGCGCATATTCCTCTCCGGCGAAATCATTATTAATTAAAATTTCCTCTGGTAATTTAATTATTGAACAAGTTGAATCAAGTTTATTTAATAATTCATTTGTTTGATTAAATAAGTTCGTAAAAACCTTTTTCTTTTCATCGGATTCCCCGCTGATTCTTACAGGAACAAGTATGCTTTTTAATCTAGCCAGTTTTAAACCTAATGCAATTCCTGCGGCAGTCCCTGAACTGCCAAGAGTCACATAGATATAATCGGGCTCAGGCATAAGGCCTTGGTCAATTTGTTCTTTTAATTCAAAAACAGCATTAACAAATCCAATAGATCCAATTGGACATGAACCGCCTGAAGGAATAAAGTATGGCGCAACACCGTCTTCTTGTTTTATTTTTTCATGAAGAATGTTAATTATATTTTCGTCTCTTTCTTCTTCTGATTCAAAATAATTAATTTGTCCGCCATAAAATAAACTTAATAACAAATTGCGATGTAAATAAGTTGTGTTTAATTGTGGACTTAACATTGATACAGTTTTTAATCCCAATTTTTGCGCGGACACGATTGTTGCGAGCGCATGGTTTGAGCCGGCATCACCAACTGTTATTACTGTTTTTACATTGTTATCTAATGCATCGGCTAAAAGAAATTCTAATTTTCTTATTTTGTTCCCACCAAATGGCTTACTGCTAATACCATCATTTTTTAAATAAAAATTATCAAGACCTATTTCTTTACCTAGGTTTTCAAGCTTTTTAATTGGTGTTGGAAAGTTTCCAAGTTTAATGTGTGATATTTTTTTAGCTAAATTTGGAAATCTTTTAAACAATGGAATTTTGCTTTTTTCTTTGGTCTTTTCTAAGCTTTTTGATTCTAGTGGAGTAGTCCAAGAATTAAGATTATCCAAGTTTGTCGTGTTTTCTTGAGAAAGAATTATTCGATTTGAGAAAAGTGATAAAGAAAGAAAAAGTAAAAACGATGAAACGATTCTTTGTGTCTTCATAAATTCTCCTTTTTAGACGTAGGGATTAACTGTTTTTAAGGTTATTTTGGGATGGTTTCATTCTTGATTAAATAACAAGCTTAAGAGTATCGATTATGATTTTTATCGCAACAGGATTAAATTTTATAATTTTTAATGAATTTCTTTTTGGTAGGGTGAAACCACTTAAGATATCCATATCTTAAAGATAATTGTTTCAGCGCTTCTTTTTTATTCTTATTTTGTTGATTTAAAACCCACAATGCCGCAGCTTCTCCGCTACGATCAATTCCAGAATGGCAGTGAATTAAAATTGGTTTTGGCGCTTTTTGATAAAAATGAAAAAGTTTTTTGATTTGTTCTGGAGTTGGATTTGTATTTGAATTCATTGCGATATTGCAAAATAAAAGATTATTTTTTTTTGCCGCTTCTTTTTCTTCACACCACCATTTTTGATCTTTATTTTTTCCACGTAAATTTATAATTGTTTTGATTCCTAATTTTTTAATGTAACGATTTAAGTTTTTTGAGGATAATTGTTTTGAGCGGTAAAGTTTTCCGCTTTCAACCGAATGGAAATTATCAATTAATTTTCGAATGCTACTCAAATGAATTTTGGATGGATTGTTATTTGAATTAGAAAAATTGTTTGAATTTTTTGATTTTGCATAAACGCTGAAATTGAATGATAAAAACAAAGCCATACTTAATTGCAAGTATGGCCGAGTGTCCCTAAATAGCATGTCCGCCTTTCCCCTTCAACCCTTATCTTTAATATATTTGAATGGTCAGAGAAAAACAATTTTTTTAAAAATTGATGAAATAGCTTTTATTTTAAATGGTTTTTATTAAATTAAAAAGAGTCGGGCTATGATAAATATCTAACCCGACTCCTAAATTTTATTTAGTAATTATTTTTATTGTAAACTTAATAAATTGATAAGATCCTGAAGACTTGTGACAGGGAATATATTTAATGAATTGTTATCAATAACAGGATTTGGATTTACTAGGTAAACCGGTTCAACAGTTGAATCTTGAGAGAAAGTGATTATTCCGTTATTTGTATAAGAGAATCCTGTAAGTTCTTCCAAGCTCAAAATTGAGCGAGCAACTTCAGCAGTTATATAGTCAGCATGAGTTGTTGCTATTGGATTACCCGCGACATTGACTCTTCTGGTTTCAATGTTTACTTGAGTTGGCCCATTTGAATCAGGGATGGTTAATTTGTATCCATAAGGATCGGTTTCATCATCTTCTGAATAGAGATGGATTACTGTGTTAATTGTTTTGTGTGGTAATGCTTCCGGTTTTCCTTCACTGTTTTGTGTTCCAAGTGTATACAAGCGATCAATTATGCCCTCAGTACTTGATATACCTTTAAAAAATGCTCTTAATTGAACTGCCGCTTTAAAACCTAAAAATATGAGAGATCCTGTTGCGTTAGGGTCTAACAATTGGCTTGCTATTTGCGCCATTTGTCCACCATTACTGTGTGTAATAATTGAAATTTCTGCTGCTCCGGCGGCCTTTTTATCGATAATTTGAAAGGCTAAATTTTTTGCGTCATCAAGCATGTCTATATACCAAATTCCACCCAATGGTTCTGGAAGTTGTCCCCATGAGAATGGAATTATTTCATAATTTTTAGCTGTAGCGGATGGTTGTAACGCATCATAAAATGGAGTTCCCGGTTGCATCCACCATTCACCTGTATCATTTGCTCCTTGAGCAAGAAATAATGCATTTTGCGCGCTTATGCTTAATGTGCTGGTAAATGCAAGCAATACCAAAAGATATTTTAATGCTTTTTTCATGTTGTCCCTTCCCCTTGTTAAGAAAATAAATATAAACGACCTAGTCCTACCCTATATGAATTTCTATTTGAAAATAAAGAGTTTATTGAAAAAGATAGAAAATTTTTTTGTAGAAAATTAGAAACCGCCGACTTAATCGGCGGCTTCATTAGATATTTAATCTAAGGATTATGATTAGCCTAAGAATTTTTTGAAGAATCCGGTTATCCCGCCATTATTTGGTTTGTCTTGATCACCAAGTTTTTCCGCATAATTAAGTAATGCCGCTTTTGTCTCAGTATTTAGCTTTTTAGGGATGTTGCATTGTGGAATTATAACTAAGTTACCGGTACCATAACCGTTAAGACGAGCAAATCCCTTTCCTGTGATTATAATGTCTTTTCTGACAGGGCAACCTTTTGGAACCTTAACAGTTATTTTTTTGTCATCAATGTTATTTATTTCAATTTGAGCGCCTAAAACTAATTGGGGGTAACTTAGGTGTAGTTTTGTTACTAGATCGTCACCTTGACGGTAAAATTTGTCATCCTGTTTTACGTTAATTGTTACGTATAAATCTCCTGCGCCTCCACCGAATATTCCGGCATCGCCTTTTCCGGACACTCTTAATTCGGCTCTATCGTAAATTCCCGCCGGAATATTTATGTTTAATTTTTCATATTTTTGTATTCTTGATTGACCTTTACAGGTTTTGCAAGGTTTTTCTATTTTAAATCCTTGCCCGTGGCATTTTGGACAAGGTTGGGAAAATGAGAAGATACTTTGTCTATATTGTACTTGACCGGTTCCATGACATTTATCACAAGCTGTTGGTTTTGTTCCGGGTTCACTTCCTGAACCGTGACAAGTATCACATTTTTCGTATCTATAAATTCGGATTTCTTTTTTGCAGCCTAAATATGCTTCTTTTAAGGAAATATTTAGCGCTTGAGCTAAATCATGACCATGTTGTGGGGTTGGGCCTGTTTTTTTTGATTGTCGTCTAAAACCTGAACCTCCCCCAAAAAGATCTCCAAATATATCTTGAAATTGTGAAAATATGTCTCCCATATTCATATCTGAATATTGATGATAATCAAATCCTCCTTGCATTCCGGCGTGACCAAATTGGTCAAATTTTTGACGTTTTTGTTGATCCGAAAGAACTTCATAAGCTTCACTTGCTTCTTTAAATTTTTCTTCAGCTTCTTTATTGTCCGGATTTTTGTCCGGATGATATTTAATCGCGAGTTTTCTGTATGCTTTTTTTATTTCGATTTGATCGGCATCTTTTGAAACACCCAAAATTTTGTAATAATCTCTTTTGCTCATAAATAATCTCTTTTGCTCATAATTGTTACCGTTTTTTATAAATTTAATGTTTTGAATAAAAACCTTAGTGAGTTGGACTCAAATTGATAATAAAATATATCGGGAAAAAAGCAAATACAAGGCTAATGGTGCCGAAGAGGGGAGTTGAACCCCTACCTGCTTTCACAGACTAGACTCTGAATCTAGCGCGTCTACCAATTCCGCCACTTCGGCTGTAAATTTTTATGTTTAAATTGTAGAGTTTTATCGATTTTTTGTGAAGTGCTAAATTTAAGGGGCGTGAAAAATCACGCCCCTTAATAGAAATTTTAATTTTGTAATGTTAAATTTGCATGGTTTAATGGATTAAAATGATATGGAAAAGGTCTTAATTCAATTGGAAGTATTCTATGAAGAAGGTTGTTTGATTCTATAATTTCATTATCGTTTATTTCATATTCTAACGATTCATCTAAGTTTTCTGGGAAATAAATTATTCCATTATTTTCATCAGAAAAATTAGAAATTGTACTTGGAATATCTAATAACCTTTTTATTATATATGGTTGAATTGTTCCAACATGGTCAGGACTTGTATAATTTGCTGACGTTCCTATTCTTCCTTCAATATTTACGTTTGTATAATCATTTGTTAGATTTTTTTCTAACGTTGCAGCTTTATTTCCTATTTCCGTTAAAGTATCGTCACCTTCCGAGTATATGGTGTATCTGTTTTTTATTGTGTGTTTGCTGATGTCGAAAAGATGATTTGTTTCATTTGGAGCGGCTAAAGAAAAGAACGCATTAATGAAATTTTTTGTGTCTAACGAATTTTCTTGAATTTTATCTTGTATGGCATTGTGACAATTTTTATACAATTCTTTTAGTGTATGTAGGCAAGGAAAACAACCGCCTAAAAAAAATCTTTCGGCTTCCAATGGTTTTTGCCAACAAGATAAATGTTGGGCAAATGTATTAGTTGTATAATTTGGATCTAAAAATTTACTACAAAATGCCACAACATATATTCCATAACTGTGAGAGTATATATCTATGTTTTCAGTTGTGGGGGTATTTAAAATTTTTATAGCTAATATGAATCCGGCTACTATCAAATTTCCAATTTCACTTCCTTTTGTCAGCCGATTTTGACGCCATTGAGGTGTATATATTGCGGTATGTCCGGATGATTGAGCTTTAGTTTTGAAGTCATTATTATGTAAACATGATAATGTTTCGGGAGTATCATCTACTCCGTGAATTCCTATTATTAAAGGATGTATGTTTTTGTATAAAACAAATGTTGATATAAATATGAGAAATAGAGGTTTTGATAAGTATTTCATTTTCCCTCCGGAAAGTTTAAAGAAAATTAAAACTTTAATCTGTATAGCATTAATTTTTTAATAAAAAAAAGCATTTAGAGAAAAATAGCCACAGGGTTTAAACCTATGGCTATTGCGAGAATCAAATATTTAGTTATTAAAATTCAAGATTTTTGTATTTATCACAATTTGCTTTAGAGGTGAAAATATCTCCGGCTCTTGTGTTTTTGTATAAAATCTGTGTTTTTTCTACTTTAACTTCATTTTCTAATTGTTCTAAAAGTTCTAATAAACTTATACTTTTTCCTGTCGCGATATTGTAAACTTCGCCATTTAAATTATCTTTTAACGCAATCTTTAAGTTAGCCTCAACAATTTTTGATATGTGAATAAAGTCTCGTGTTTGTTTACCGTCACCAAAAATTACAATTGGCTTTCTATAAATAAGATTTTCTTTAAATTTTGCGACAACTGCAGCATACTCTCCCGCAGGATTTTGTTTATTACCATAAACATTGAAATATCTTAAACTTACACAATTTAAATTGTGTTGTTTTGAGTATTGTTTGCAAAGTATTTCTCCCTGAAGCTTACTTTTTGCGTAAGGAGATTGCGGGTTAGGTTCGTCCTCTTCTGTACAGATATCGTTTCTGTTTCCATATATTGCGGCGGAAGAGGAAAGTACAAATGTTTTTACATCATTTTGAAGACTTGCTTTAAGAAGATTTTCAGTTCCTTTTACATTTATCTCGTTGCAAGTTATTGGATGTTCTGTTGATTTTGGAACAGAAACTAAAGCAGCGGTATGAAAAATAAAATCTTGATTTTTTGTTGCCTTGGTACATGTATAGTAAGATCTTATATCCCCATACATTAAATTAATTTGGGTAATAACGTTTTTTAGATTTTTAAGATTTCCGCTAGTAAAGTTATCAAGAATTGTGACTTTGGCCTTCAGTTCGATTAATTTTTCAACCAAATGAGATCCTATAAAGCCACTTCCTCCTGTGACTAAAACTTTTTTTCCTTTATATTGTTCTTTTAATTGATCCATTACAACCAGTCTCCTTTTAAGAAATATCTTTGTCGAACTTCTCCTTATTTTGTTTTGTATAAATGTAATTTGATTTTGTATGATTTGAGTTGTTTTTTTCATTTTCAATTTTTATAGCCGGGATTACATTTAAATCTTGTTTATTTTGTTTTACTTTTAAAAGATCGTCAACAATTGTTTTTCCCTCAATAACAGCTTCTTGCATACTTGAGTATTTCCAAGCTCCGTATCTACCAATAGAGTAAATATTAAAATCTTCTAATTGATTCAAAATTTTATGTAAGTTTTTTGCTCTCCATTTGTCATAAACAACATATGCCCGATCAATATTTAAAATATTTTTTGTTACAATATTTATTTTTTTTAATTCCAATAATTCTAATGTTTTATTAATAGCTGTTTCTTTTAAGTTTTGAATTTGTTTATCTGTTTTATTTTTTGAGTTATATGAAATTTCGCCATAAATAGCAGAATGATTTTTTGGGGTAGAAGACTTGGATATGTTACTCCAGAAACCAATTCTGTAAAAAGGATATTTTTTTTCAGGAACATAGATCCAATGAGTGTTTATTAACTTAGATTTATTAAAACCTAAGTTAAAATTTAAAACAGAATTGCAAACAAGGTTTTTACTTTCTTGTTTTAAACATGTATTGGATTTTTCATTTAATGAGTTTAAAAGATGGTCTAGTGGAATGGTCGTAATTAATTTTTTGAATCTTTCATGATGACCATTTTTAAAAAAAATAGTTTTTGTTTTTAAATCAATAAATTCTGCTTCATATTCTGTGTTAATTGGTTGCTTGATTTTTTTTATAAGTTTATCAATTAAGAATTGAATACCATCTTTTTTTGGATAATAAAATTGACTATTGTAACCTATTAAATTCTCATTTGTTTGTAATGCTCCAAATAAAATATTTTTTAGAGTTGTTTTTGGTATAAATCTTCCGGTCCAATCAGGGGTTATTTTTTTTAAATCATAGTTTTGCATTTTTTTATTGAAAGGAAACATGAAATGCTTTCCTATTCCGGATCCAAAATATTTTAAGACCCATTCATGAAAATTTTTAGCTTTTTTTATTTCGCTTTTTCTTTTTATATAACCATTTATGCATTCATAAATTACTTGTGGTGGTAGTCCACTAAGATTTATTTGAAATGGATATTTTGTAAGAATATTATTTGAAAGAATTGAAGATTTTCGTGTTACTAAATCAAAATTATTTAGTCCGGATATTTTATCTATAAAGTCAAAAAAATATTGATTATTAATATGAAGAAGGTGTCCGGTGTAATCGAATGTAAAACCATCTTGTTTTATTGATTTTAAAAGACCACCCGGGATTGAATTTTTTTCAAAAATTCTATAATCAAAAAAATTATTTTTTTCTAAATGATACGCAGAGCTTAAGCCTGTTAGGCCTGCGCCTAGAATTACTACTTCCATCAACTCACATCTCCTTTTATGCGAATTATTAATACATGTTTTATAAAAGAAAAAAGATAAAAAGTCTAATTTGATTACGAGTTCGGATTAAGTTTTTCAAGAACTGAAAAATTTCCTTTTTTTAATTTTTCTTCAATTTGATCAGGAAAGCGCAATACAAGATAAAATTTATTTAAAGAAACTAGTTTTTTATTTATATCAAAAATCAGTTGTTGTTTGCCCTGATGCCAAAATCCGTCACAGATAAGATTTTCTTCGATTGGTACTAATTCGTCTTGAGATTCTTTTTTTGTGTATAATGACGCATAAATATCATTTATTTGTTCACCATTCCATTTTAATTTTAATTTTTTTAAATGAATAGGTTGTTTGTTTCTTAATGTTATTTGTTCTGTTAATGCCAATTTTCCATTATCCAAAGAATGCGAAGTTGAATTTGACAGGGTGTATTCATACCAAGTGGTGGTCGTACTTAAAGAAAAATTAGATAAATCATTTTGAGATTTTAAAAAAGAAAAGGATAACAAAAGAAGGATTTTTATAGATATATTAACTATGATTATTTTTTTGTTTGGATTTTTTTTCGCCATTCTCCTTTTCCCGATAAATAGATTGAATAAATGCTTATGAATTTATTGTAACAAATTTGTTTAGGTAAAATGAAAGAAAAAATGAATTAGGTTTAAACTTCTTTGTCTTTAATACTCAAATGCCGCGCTTCCATAAAAACATTTTCTAGCCGTAGCGTAGTGTTCTGTTTTAAAATGTTGCGGAATTGGAGGGAAAGGGGCTGCCAATTTTATAACTTTTATCCATTCATCATCTAGATTTGAATCACCGGAAGTTTCGATTAGTTTTATGTCATAAAGATTTCCATCTTTATCTATTATAAAATGTATTCTTGAAACGTGGTTGTTACTAAAGATTTTATTTTTACTGAAATTGGTGTTTCTGGATTGTTGTAGATGCCACTGGATACTTTCTTCATAAGAAATATATTTTAAATCTTCATAATCAGGTCTTACATTTTTATCACCATCTCGCTCAAGCCAGTCATTTCCTTTTTGCTTTAAGTTTTCAATAAATCCGGTTGTCATTCCAATGATACTTTTTTTAGGTTTAATATCAGGAATCAAATTTTTTTCATCTATTCCAAATGTTTTTAATTTTTCAATTTTTGGTGGAGCTGTTTTTGTTTCAGCTTGATTTATTTCGACTTTTTTAATGTTTGATTTTCCTTTTTCTTCGTTTACAATTTTTTTCTTATTTTCATTTATCTTTAAATCTTTTATAAGTTTCTCTTTTTCTTGTTTTTTTACCGGAGGTCTTTTCATTCTAACTCTGGATTTTTTCCTGGGTTTAGGTTTTATTTTTTTTTTAATATTTCTTTCTTTTGGGGTTTCAGCTTTTTGAAATGCTTTCTCTTCGCTTACACCACCTTTTTGTTTTTCAACTCCGACGGTTTTTGATTTTGGTTTTTTGAATTGCGCTTGCTGCTCAGTAAAGGGGGCAATACCATGTTCTGATTTTCTCGGACTAAGCTTTGCTTGGCGTTTAGCTTTAAATTTATGTGATTGCTTGGGGTTAGCTTTTTTTAAGGTGGTATATTTGAAAGCGAAAAGTAAAAAAAGGATTAATAGAATTAAGTGAATTATTAAAGATATTTTTATAAAACTAGAAAAGCTGTTTTTGCTATTTTTATTTTCAGGCTTGTTTTTCATTACCTTAAACCATTTAAATTTTTATTTTTTAATTCCCCTTTTTTTAAGATTAAACGGTTAAAGTGATTAAGTAAATTAGCTAGAAATAAATTGAATTATTTACCAATGATTTGATTATTTCTAGCTTCTATCCAAAAATTATTTGTTTTTTTATGAATTTCCCAATTAACTCCTGTTGTATGACTTCCACCCCTATCTGAAGATAAGAAACGCAAGATTTCTTCAATGAAAGATCTACTAGGACGAAACTGAACCTTTTCTTTAATTAGCCAGCGCAGAATCAATTGTTTTTGCAAAAATAAATCTGCTTGTTTTTTGAATAATTCCAAGTTGCCTGTGATTTTTTGTTGTTTTAATTTGAAAATATTTTGAAAGTGAGTTTTAACTTCTTTTTTCAAGAAACTATCAGCTTCTTTTAAGTTGCATAAAGTTTTTTCAAAGTTTTTATTTACTCTTTCATCACATTTTAACATTGCGGGTAAAATATATTTGCGAATGCGATTTCTTAAAAAGTCGTCAGAGTTATTTGTTTTATCAATTAAATATGTAATGTTATTTCCATCCAAATAATCCAAAATATCTTGTTTTTTAATATTTAATAATGGTCTTAAGTAGTGTTTATCATTAATTTGTTTTATCCCTGTCAGGCCGCTTAAAGAACTTCCTCTGATTAATCTTAAAAAAAATGTTTCAAAATTATCCTGTTGGTGATGCGCTGTTGCGATAAAATCACAATTTTGTTCTTTTCGTATTTTTTCAAAAAAATAGATTCTTTGTTTGCGACCAATTTCTTCTTTTGATCCGTTGAATTTTAAATGCAAGTTTAAGTTACTTGATTTTGCTGAGAAAAATGGAATTTTAAATTTAGCGCACAACTTCTTACAAAATTCGGAGTCTTCTTTCGATTCTTTTCTCCATTCATGATCAAGATGTACAGCGATAAGTTTAAGTGTTTTTTCATTATTAAGTTCTTTTAGAACGTAAAATAAAAAGACAGAATCCGGACCACCTGAAAGGCCAAGTATAATTTTTGGTTTTTTATTATTTAATAAATCTTTAATTTTATGCTTTGTTTGTTCAAAAAATTGTTGTTTTAAAACCATATTTATTTATTTCCTGCAAATTTGACAAGATAAGATTCAATTAAAGGCATAAGCTCGCCATCTAAAATTAAATCAGGTTGTGGGGTTTCATAATTTGTACGAAGATCTTTTACCATTTTATAAGGATGTAAAACATAGGATCTTATTTGTGAACCCCATTCAATTTTTTTCTTTTCGATAGATTTTTCTTTTTGTTGTTGTTCTTCTTTTTGTTTTTCTATTAATTTTGAAGTTAATAGTTTCATCGCGGTTTTTTTATTTTGTAATTGAGAGCGTTCGTTTTGACATTGAACTACAATTTTGGTTGGAATATGTGTAATTCTTACGGCCGAATCCGTTTTATTAACATGTTGTCCTCCTGCGCCGCTGGCTCGATAGGTGTCAATTCTTAAATCTTTTTCATCGATTTCAATTTTTTCTTCACTTGCTTCAGGTACAATGTTTACAGCCGCGAAAGAGGTGTGTCTCCTTTTATTAGAGTCAAAAGGAGAAATTCTTACGAGTCTATGAATACCATTTTCACTTTTCAAAAAACCGTATGCGTATTTGCCTTTAATAAATAGTGTTGCTGATTTTATTCCGGCTTCATCTCCGGATTGATAATCAATAATTTGCGCGTCAAAGTTTTCTTTTTCACAAAACCTTAAATACATTCGCAGTAACATATTAGCCCAGTCTTGAGATTCAGTTCCACCTGCTCCCGGATTAATGCTTAAAAAACAATTTGCCAAATCATCTGACTTTCTTAAGAAAAGTTCAAGTTTAAATTTGTTTATAGTGTTCGTGAGTTTTTGAATGTCAGGTTTGATTTTATTTAATTCCTTTTCATTATCTTTGAAAAGTTCAAGTAATTCTTTGTTTTCAAGTAAATTATTTCTTAATTCTTCGTATTTTTCCTTTAGATGCTTTAATGCTTGAAATTTTTTTAAAATTTGGGCTTGGTTTGGATTTTGCCAAAAGTTTTCGGTATTTATTTGTTTTTCAAATGTTTTGAATCTTTCATCAAATTTTGAATTTTCCAAGAAGTTTTCAATTGTTTGGAAATTTGTTTGAGCACTTTTTAATTCTTCATTTAATTCATCAATTAACATTTTTCATACCAAGATTAATTAGTTTATTAATTTGAAAGACCTTGTCTAAGTTCTAATGAACTTTAGATTAAATTATAATAGATTTGTCTTGATATTTAAAATGTCGTAAAAAAAGAATCAATTATTGGGATTAACATATAAAGACATCTTTTTATGTCATGTAAAGACATCTTTTTATGACATGAATATTATGTGATGATTTTAGAATTTATGACCTTTTTTATCGTCTTTTTTCATTGACCACCATCGACTAGGAAAATTCTTTTTTAAAAATCCGGTGAATTTGCGCGCGATTTTTTTGATTCTTGAGTTATGTCTATGTTCTTCTTCTCTATAGGTTTCTTGTTGCTTTTCATTTTCATTCATTTAAGGATCCTTTCAACGTTTTAATCTTGATTTCTTCTCATTATGAAGATTCTGTCTTTAAAGAGTCAATATTTTGTTTTTTTGTTCATATACATTGGTATTTTGATTTTAAGCCCAAATCTTATATTCTTTTTGTAACGTTTTGATCTTTTTTCTCTGAATTTTTTTTGTAAAAAAGTTTGCAAGCTCCATAAAATTGGTTATAATCCAAATCACTGAATAATTAGATTTTTCTTTGAATTAATTTTGCGGATTGTATCATTCGTGATTCAAAAAACATCGAATTTAAAACTATAAAAATATTAATCTTAAGGGCCTATAGCTCAGTTTGGTTAGAGCACTCCGCTGATAACGGAGAGGTCAGTCGTTCGAGTCGACTTAGGCCCACCATTCTTCGCCTTCACTACGAAGATTCGCAAAAGAAGTATAGGCTACGGATGGCACGGCCAGCTTGTCCGGCGAAGTGCCGCTGAATAGCGGTACGCAGACGGGCTCTCATAGAAGAGTGTTTTTGTATTGAAATTCGGGGGTGTAGCTCAGTTGGCAGAGCGTCCGTTTTGCACGCGGAAGGCCAGCGGTTCGATTCCGCTCACCTCCACCAGTTAAAAGTGTTGATTCATGATTTGATTTGTCCTTGAAGTTAAATTTTAATTAGTCTATAAAAAAGTTTGAAATTATTTTTTTGATCTATAAGGCTTTTTCGTTAGTTTTTTTAAAAAAGTTAAAAAAAATTAAAAAAAAGCTTGAAAAGTTAAAAAAAACAAGTAAGATATCTTTACATCATAAGTAAAACAAAAAACGAAAAATCAAAGTTTTCAAAAACATCTTTTGAAAAAATGGAGTTAAAAAAAATCCAAATGGAGTGTAAAATTCTTTGAAATTCATGAAACCATGTAATTTATTTCAAGATTATTCAAGAAATTCTTGGATCTTGAAAGGATTCTCAAACAATTCCGACGCGGAGAGTTTGATCCTGGCTCAGAATGAACGCTGGCGGCGTGCTTAACACATGCAAGTCGAACGAGAAAGTCCTTCGGGATGAGTAAAGTGGCAGACGGGTGAGTAACACGTAGGAATCTACCTTTTAGTGAAGAATACCTTCGGGAAACCGAAGTTAATACTGCATAATCCCCTTCGGGGGCAAAGACGGCCTCTTGCTGTCGCTAAAAGATGAGCCTGCGGACTATTAGTTTGTTGGTGGGGTAAAAGCCTACCAAGGCGATGATGGTTAACCGGCCTGAGAGGGTGTTCGGTCACATTGGAACTGCGACACGGTCCAGACTCCTACGGGAGGCAGCAGTGGGGAATATTGCACAATGGGCGAAAGCCTGATGCAGCGACGCCGCGTGGAGGATGAAGGTCTTCGGATTGTAAACTCCTGTTAAGTGGAAAGAAATTTCTGTAATTAATACTTGCAGAAGATGACGGTACCACTAAAGAAAGCTCCGGCTAACTTCGTGCCAGCAGCCGCGGTAATACGAAGGGAGCAAGCGTTATTCGGAATTACTGGGTGTAAAGGGCGCGTAGGCGGCTAATTAAGTCAGTTGTTAAATACTTTGGCCTAACCAAGGTTCGGCAGTTGATACTGATTGGCTAGAGGGCAAGAGAGAGAAGTGGAATTCTCGGAGTAGCGGTAAAATGCGTAGATCTCGAGAGGAACACCAGTTGCGAAGGCGGCTTCTTGGCTTGTCCCTGACGCTAAAGCGCGAAAGCGTGGGGAGCAAACAGGATTAGATACCCTGGTAGTCCACGCCGTAAACGATGATCACTGGATGTGGGTTCTGTTTATCAGGATCTGTATCGAAGCTAACGCGTTAAGTGATCCACCTGGGGAGTACGATCGCAAGATTAAAACTCAAAGGAATTGACGGGGGTCCGCACAAGCGGTGGAACATGTGGTTTAATTCGACACTACGCGAGAAACCTTACCTAGACTTGACATGTAATTGCTACCCATGGAAACATGGGGTTTCAAGTTTACTTGAACGGTTACACAGGTGCTGCATGGCTGTCGTCAGCTCGTGTCGTGAGATGTTGGGTTAAGTCCTTTAACGAGCGCAACCCTTGTCGTCAGTTGCTATCCTTCGGGAGCACTCTGGCGAGACTGCCTAGGAAACTAGGAGGAAGGTGGGGATGACGTCAAGTCCTCATGGCCCTTATGTCTAGGGCAACACACGTGTTACAATGGCTAGGAACAACGGGATGCAAGCTTGCGAAAGTTAGCAAACCCCTTAAAACTAGTCTAAGTTCGGATTGGAGTCTGCAATTCGACTCCATGAAGCTGAAATCGCTAGTAATCGCGTATCAGAACGACGCGGTGAATACGTTCTCGGATCTTGTACACACCGCCCGTCACACCACGAAAGTCGTTTGCACCCAAAATTGCCTTAACTAACTCGTAAGAGAGGTGGGCACTTAAGGTGTGGATGGTGATTGGGGTGAAGTCGTAACAAGGTAGCTGTAGGAGAACCTGCGGCTGGATCACCTCCTTTCGAGGGAGATAATAAACCTTACCATTATGGTGAATAATGGTAGATAGGTGTGAAATATATTTAGATTTGAAGCCCTTCAAGATCCAAGTTTTGTATAACTTGAATAATTACTTTAGTTTGTTTCATGAATTTATGTAAAAAATTATTGAGAAGTTCTTTGAAATGTTTGTAATCCGTAATTTAATCCGTAATTTTATAGCGGGTTTTATATACGTCTTTAGCATGCATTAGAGATTTGTAAATAATTGAAAAGGGCGTTTGGTGAATGCCTTGGTATCAGGAGACGATGAAGGAGGTGGAAGACTGCCAAAAGCTTCGGGGAGCTGTCAATCAAGCTTTGATCCGAAGATTTCCGAATGGGGGAACCCAGCTAGGTAAATCCTAGTTGCTTTTATCTGAATACATAGGGTAAAAGCGGTAACGGCGTGAACTGAAACATCTAAGTAACGCCAGGAAAAGAAAACGAATGTGATTCCCTTAGTAGTGGTGAGCGAAAAGGGAACAGCCTAAACTTGCGCTGTGTAAGCTTGTACGCGTTGCAGTGTGAGGGTAGTGGGATGTTATTTCTAAAAAGTACAATTTTTAGGTTACGCATGTTGACTTAATTGAACGCTCTGGAATGGGCGACCGAAGAAAGTGAAAGTCTTGTAAGTGAAAAGTCAGCTGATGGTGATTATAATTTTTCCCAAGTATCACGGAGCACGTGAAATTCCGTGAGAATCTGCCCCGACCATGGGGTAAGGCTAAATACTTCCTGATGACCGATAGTGAACAAGTACCGTGAGGGAAAGGTGAAAAGAACCCCGGAAGGGGAGTGAAATAGAATCTGAAACCAATCGTCTATAAGCGGCGGAAGCGATATATACGTATGCGCGACCGTGTGCCTTTTGCATAATGAGCCAACGAGTTGCTCCTACGCTGCAAGGTTAAGTCTTGAAAGGATGTAGCCGTAGCGAAAGCGAGCCTTAATAGGGCGAATAGTAGCGTGGGGCAGACCCGAAACCTAGTGAGCTATCCATGGGCAGGATGAAGTCTTGGTAATTCGAGATGGAGGTCCGAACCAGTGTGGGTTGAAAACTGCTTGGATGACCTGTGGATAGGAGTGAAAGGCTAATCAAACTAGGATATAGCTGGTTCTCCCCGAAATATATTTAGGTATAGCCTTGTTCGTTGATTTGCGGAGGTAAAGCACAGTTTAGGCTAGGGGGCATAAGCTTACCAAACCTTTACTAACTCAGAATACCGTAAATTTAAGAGCAGGAGTCAGACTGCGGGGGATAAGCTCCGTAGTCGAGAGGGAAACAGCCCAGATCATTAGCTAAGGTCCTTAAGTATCCATTAAGTGGTAAAAGAGGTGGAAATACACAGACAGCCAGGAGGTTGGCTTAGAAGCAGCCATCCTTTAAAGAAAGCGTAACAGCTCACTGGTCAAGTGTTTTTGCGCTGAAATATAAACGGGGCTTAAATGGATCACCGAAGCTATGACTAATACCTTTATTGGTATTGGGGTAGGGGAGCGTTCTTTAATAGATACGCGTTTGACCGTGAGGACAGATATTGTTGATTAAAGAAGTGAGTATGTTGGCATTAGTAACGAAAAAACAGGTGAGATTCCTGTTCGCCGTAAGCCCAAGGGTTCCGTGAGAAAGGTTTATCCGCTCAGGGTTAGTCGATACCTAAGCCGAGGCCGAAAGGAGTAGGCGATGGAAAGCAGGTTAAATATTCCTGCACCACTTTTAGCGTTTGAGTGATGGGGTGACGCAGTAAGATAAGCTGACTTGGATAATGGATTGCCAAGCTAAGCACAAAGAGGGGTTTTGTAGGTAAATCCGCAAAACCGTTACCCTTGAAGTGTGACTGGCATGTCAATCATAGTGAGAGACATGTTCGGCCGATTCTACACTGACTAGAAAAACCTCTAGCGAGCGAAGAAGTGATCGTACCGGAAACCGACACAGGTAGGTGGGTTGAGTATACTAAGGCGTTGAGATAACTCTCATTAAGGAACTCGGCAAAATTGCCCCGTACCTTCGGGCGAAGGGGTGCCGGTGCTGTAATTCTATGTTAAACTAGGATGGCGGATGCCGGCTGCAATAAATAGGCCCAAGCGACTGTTTAACAAAAACACCGGGCCATGCTAACTCGTAAGAGGATGTATATGGTCTGACGCCTGCCCAGTGCTGGAAGGTTAACAGGAGGTGTT
>JAUWHS010000062.1 GCA_030605785.1 bacterium | reverse complement strand
AAAAAGCTTTAAAAATAGGCTTTTTTGAGCAAAATGCTTGTTTTTGAACACATGTATTATTTATTAATGTTTCCGTAATAAGAAATTCTTTCTATTTGAAGTGGTTTTGATAGGTTTTATTTTAAATAAAGTGCCGTTGTTAGTCGAACAAAGAAATTAATTTTATAAGTATGTGTATTTGTAAATTAGCATTTTAATACCATAGACAAGCCCATGAAATGGGCGACAATTATTAGTCAATCGTGTTTAAGTCAATTATTAAAAAAAAACTTTTTTTTCTTAGTTAACAATACAAGATCCTCCGTCTAATCGCATTAATTCCCATTTTTTATTTTTTATTAACATGAGATTTAAAATAACAATCATTTTTCTCATTATAGCTACAATTGCAACCTTAAATGCTTTTCCTTTTTTTCTAAGCCTATCATAAAATTCTTTCAATCTAGGATTACATCTTATAGCAGAAAGAGAAGCCATATAAAGCAACTTTCTCGGCCTATTTCTGCCATGATTTATTCTAGCCTTTCCAACAAATTGACCGCTTTCGTTTGTTTGTGGAGCTAAACCAACAAGAGATGCAATTTTTTTTCCGTTAACAGAACCCATCTCCGGAAGACTTGCTATTATTCCCTGCGCAGTTTCATTTCCTATCCCAGGCATAGATTCTAAAATTTCTTTCTTATTTTTAAGTACTTTATTTTCTTCAATAATATTCGCAATTTCTTTATCAAGTTTTTCAATTTGACGATCAAGATATTTAATATGCTTTGTTATTTCCATTTTTATTTTCATATTTATCTTTTTTTCAAATCTGTTTTTTTCAGAAGAACATATAAGTTTTAATTCTTGTTTCCTCGTAAAAAGATCTTTCAACTCTACGTTTTTTGTGTTTATTGGTTCAATGTTTTCAGAACATTCGTTAGCAGAAAATCTTGCTATTAAAAGAGCATCTATAATATCTGTTTTTGCTGCTTTTCCTCTTGCAAAACGAAAGTCACGAATTCGTTTTGGATTAACCAAATAAACTTTATATTTTTTACACAAAGTAAAAATGGCCAAACGTTCATAACCACCAGATGCTTCAAGCGTAATTTTTACGACATCATAATCTTTTAATTGGCCTAAAAGAATATTGAGACCGTTTTTTGTGTTTTCAATACGAACCCTTTTGTTGCTTGGATAAAAGCAAATATCCAAATGTTTCTTAGAAACATCGACGCCAACAAAAGTTTTTGTTATGTTTTTCATGGTATTTTTCCTCATGCTTGTAATGCGATTTGAAAATCATTCAATCGTTCGAGGTAGAAATACTTACTGGTAGGTCTCTGACTAAAATCGGTATTTATTACCAAGCCCAGTACGAGTTCCTACCAGCCCCATTAATTTAATAATTTCAAGCCTAATAGATTGTTGCAATAATTTAAATACATTTACAACATACAAGCCCAGGGTAAGAAAATTTTATTTTCGCAACCCTGGGAAAAACGTTATAAAATAACAAAGCCCCGCTTGCGGTGGCGACAGAATTAAAATTAGTTTGATATTTATTTATGTGTCGCCCCGCAAGCGGGGCTTAATCTTTATCATAATTATAACCCAGAGCTGTGCCTTCGGCTTGCACTGGGCTAAAGTCCTTCGCCCTTACAGGGCTTGTCAAAAACATTATTAAGTTAATTTTGAGCGAGCTTCGGCAAGTCGAAGGGACAATGTCGAAAATAAATTTTGTAATTTTTAATTTCCTTATTCGGCTATATTAATTATTATTGTAAGAGTTGGTCACCGTAGGGAAATATATAAATTTACAGGACGATGAATTATGAAAAAAGAAAAAAGATCAGTTCCGATTAAGCCTTTATACATAAAAAATGAAAAAGGCCAAAAGAAAAGTGTTTATTTGGACATAAAAGCTTACGAAGAAATCATAAAAGAGCTTAAAGAATATGACAAAATAAAAAAATCAATTAAAAAGTAGGGAATTAAATCCCTACTTTTTCTTTTAATTCGGCTTCATTAAAATTTGCTTTTAAAGCATTATAAAATTCTTCTTTTACCTTTTTTATTCCTTGTTCCGTATCAGATTCAAAACGGAGACAAATAACAGGTTGTGTATTTGAGGCGCGAACCAATCCCCAACCATACGGCATTTGCGCGCGAAGACCATCAATTGTTATGTTTTCAATATCTTTTTTACTTGCGAAAAAGTTTTTAACATCTTGTACAATTTTTTCTTTATCTTCTTCTTCACATTCGATTCGAATTTCGGGCGAACTTATTTTTTGTGGGAAAATTTTGATCAATTTAGAAAGCGATTTTCCTGTTTCTCTTATTATTTCAAATAATCTTAGCGCGGCATAAATTCCATCATCATAACCAAAATATCTATCATTAAAGAAGAAGTGACAACTAAGTTCTCCCGCCAACAAAGCATTGTTTTTTAATAAAGCGTCTTTAATTAATGAATGTCCGGAAGGTGAAATTATATCTATTGCGCCCCATTTTTTTAAAAGTTCGATTAATCCTGATGATGCTTTTATATCAAAAACAATTGGAGCGTTAGGATAATGTTGTAAAACTTTTTGCGCGTAAACGGCTAAAAGTTGATCGCCGGGAACTAAAAATCCTTCTTTTGTCATAGGATCCATTCTATCGCAGTCACCATCTAAACCTAAACCCAGTTCTAAGCTTTGATTATTTTTTAATTCGTTTGTAACACTCTGCATATTTTTATATGAGGTTGGATCGGCTTCATGATTTGGAAAGGTTCCATCAACTTTCGCAAATAAAAGTTTAACGTTTGGCCAGTTCATTCTTTTTATTAATTGAGGAAAGACTGTTCCGGCTGTTCCGTTACCACAATCAATTACTGTATGAATATCCATGTTTTTTAAATGTTCAAAGTGCTTTGATAACCAATCGATATATTCCGGGAGAATTTCGTGTTTTTCGGTATTTACAATTTTGGTTTCTTCTTTTTTATAGAAGTTTTTATTTTCACATATTTTTTTGATTTCTTGAATTTGTTTTCCCCAAACAGATTTTTTGTTTAAACAAATTTTTATACCGTTATATTCTTTTGGGTTATGTGAAGCTGTTATTACGAAACCTGAAGTCGCTTTTAAAGTAAATAATGAAAAATAAAATGCCGGAGTTGGAACTAACCCTATGTCTATGACGTTGATTCCCATTTCATGCGCGGCAATGATTGCTTGTTCTTTGATTTTAGGAGAATGTGTTCTACCGTCCATTCCTATTATTATTGTTGTCAGGTTTTGATCTTTTTGTTTGAAATAGGTAATTATTGATTTTGCAATCTCTTTTGATTCCTGAATTGTAAATTCTTTGTCGATTATTCCTCTAATATCGTACTCTCTAAAAATATTAGCTTTCATGGAAATCTCTCCTATTCACAAAGTTTTTACCAAAATTTAATAGTCTTATCATTTTAGGTTAAAATGAATTTTTGTGAAATTATAAAATTACGTTATGTTTTTATATAGAATTTAATTTGCCATAAAATGTTTATTGGGGTCGTTCATGATAGATTTGAGTCTTTTAAGAAAAGAGCCACAAGGAATAAAAGAATTAATTTTAAAAAAAGAGCCAAAATTTCAAGTTGATAAATTAATTGAGCTTGATGAAATAGTCAGAACTTTAAAAACAGAAGTAGAAAATTTAAGAAAAGAAAAAAATGACTTGGCTCAAAAAGGCGCAAAGGGAATAACAGAAGAAATTCGAGATCAATCAATAGAGATTGGTAAAAAATCTAAATCAAAAGAAAAAGAACTTGAGCAAGTTGAACAGGAATTCAAAAAATTATATTTATCTTGTCCTAATTTATTGCAAGATGATGTTCCTTCAGGAAATAAAGAATCAAATAAAGTTATAAAATCTATTGGAACCAAACCTGAATTTAAATTTAAACCGAAAAATCATTTGCAATTAAATGAAAAATTAAATTGGTTTGATTTTGACGCGGCGGCAAAAATGAGTGGATCAAACTTTGTTGTTTATAAAGGAACCGGTGTAAAACTCATTTACGCGTTAACACATTTGATGATGAAAAATAACGCAAAATATGGTTTTGAACCAATTTTGCCTCCTTATTTAGTTACAGATAAAGCTTTAATAAATTCCGGAAATTTACCAAAATTTGAAGGTGATTTTTATAAAATTAGTGAAGATGGTTTAAATTTAATTCCAACAGCGGAAGTGAGTTTAACTAATTTACATGCGGGAACAGTTTTTGATTTAGAACAATTATCTAAAAAAATGGTTTCCTGGACTTCTTGTTTTAGAAGAGAAGCCGGAGGTTACGGGGCAACAGATAGGGGATTAATAAGAATTCATCAGTTTGAAAAAGTAGAACTTTATAATATTTGCGAACCGGAAAAATCAAATGAAGAATTAGATAAAATGGTTGCATGCGCGCAAGATATTTTACAACAACTGGGATTGCATTACCAAATTAGTTTGCTTGCGGCGCAAGATACATCTTTTAGTTCCGCGAAAACTTTTGATATTGAGGTTTGGCTTCCCGGGCAAAATGAGTATTACGAAGTTTCTTCTTGCAGCAATTGTACAGATTTCCAAGCGCGTCGCGCGTCAATAAAATTTAAAAAACAAAATAGTAAAAAACCGCAATTCGCTCATACTTTAAACGCTTCCGCGTTAGCGTTGCCCAGGTTGATGGTTGCTTTGATGGAAACTTATCAGCAAGAAGATGGTAGTATTAAATTTCCGGAATGTTTGCAAAAAGTCATGGACAATCTTTGGTGATTTTATGATTTCGCAGGATATTAGAAATAAAATAAAAAAAATAAAAATACATACAAAACGATTAATTCAAAGCGGTCTTTCAGGAGATTATTTATCCGCTTTTAAAGGAACCGGTTTAGAATTTGATAAAATTCGGGATTATCAGCTTGGTGATGATGTTCGTTTTATCGATTGGAATTGTTCTGCGAGAATGAACAAAATGATGGTTAAACAATTTGTTGAAGAGCGTGAGCGAACAATTATTCTAATGATAGATGTTTCCAAATCGGAACAATACTCATCCAAAAAAGATTTAAAAAAAGATATGGTAGCGACAATCTCAAGTGTTTTGGCTTTTGTCGCGAGTGAGAACAAAGATAAAGTTGGAGCCTTCTTTTTTTCAGATAAAGTTGAAAAATGGATTGCTCCGGCGAGAGGTGAATTACATGTTGGAAAAATTTTAGAAAAGATTTTTTCAATAAAACCAACAAGTAATAAAACGAATATAAATGAAGCTTTAAAATTTTTAATTAAATTAAAAAAACGAAATTCAGTTGTATTTATGCTTTCAGACTGGATTGATGATATTAATAATTATTCAAAGATTTTAAAAGTCGCCTCTTGTGAATATGATTTTGTTGGAGTTCGAATTTTGGATGATTGTGAGAAAAGTTTTCCTAATGTTGGCTTATTACAAATAAGAGACTTAGAAACTGATAAAGTTATTACAATTGATACACGAAAGAGCGAAGGCAAAAAAACAATAAATACTTTTCTTAATGTAAGACTTTTAGAACAAAAGGGTTTGTTTGATAAATATAAAATTGATTTATTAGATTTAACCGTCGATCAGCCATTTATTCATCCAATGATTAATTTTTTTCGTTCCAGAATTCGAAGGCAAATTTAAAATGAAAACGGAAATTTTTGATATTTATCCTTTTTATTATATTTCCTTTTGGCAAACAACTTTTTTTAAAGTAAGTATTGTTGTTATTTTATTTTTAATATTAGTATCAACTTTTCTGTTTTTTTATTTAAAAAATAAGCGCAAAAAAATTACAGCTTGGCAGTGGGCAACTGTCGAACTTGAAAAATTATTAAATTCTATCGATTCATTTGAGAGCAAAAAAGATTTTAAGCTTTTTTATTTTGATTTAACTTTAGTTATTAAAAAATATTTTAAAAAACGTTTTAATTGGAGGACAAGAGACAAAACGGATGAAGAGTTAATGATTTTTTTAAAAGAAAAAAAGTTTGATGATGAACTTTTAATAAGTTTGCAAAAAATGTTCAATGGGGCGGTTTGGATAAAATTTGCCAACGAAGATGTTTTAAAAACAGAATCTAAAAAAGATTTGGGGTTAGTATTAAGAATGGTAGAAAAAACAATACCTAAAAATTCTTAATGCTTTTGGGGTTTTTCTTAATTTAAGGTTTTTTATTGTGATTAGTTGGGATTCAAATGTTTGCCCGCAAGGGATTTATATTCATTGGCCATTTTGTAAAAATAAATGTCACTACTGTGATTTTGTTTCTTTTGC
>JAUWHS010000094.1 GCA_030605785.1 bacterium | reverse complement strand
GTTTGGTCTCCCGGCTGAAAATGACGCAATCAAAAAAGGGATTCACCCCAAAACAGGTACAGAAAAAAATATCAGGGTTTTTAAAGAACAGCTATCCGAAATCGGCGCGATGTATGATTGGTCAAAAGAAATAAATACTACCGATCCGGATTATTATAAATGGACGCAATGGATTTTTCTTAAAATGTTTGACGCCGGACTCGCGTATGAAAGCAACACCCCAATAAACTGGTGCCCAAAATGTTTAACCGGACTGGCAAATGAAGAAGTTGTAAATGGCGGTTGCGAACGTTGTGGAACACAAGTAGAGCAAAAAAAAATTCGCCAATGGATTTTAAAAATTACCGAATACGCGGACAAACTTTTAAACGATCTTGACGAACTTAACTGGCCGGAAAAAGTAAAATTAATGCAAAAAAACTGGATCGGCAAAAGTGTTGGCGCGAGAATAAAATATAAAACAGTAAATAATATTGATCTAACAGTATTTACAACAAGACCCGATACTCTTTTTGGTGAAACATTTATGGTTATGGCGCCGGATCACGAATTAGTTGAAAAAATTGTAACACCGGAACAAAAAGAGGCTGTAAAAAAATATCAAGAAGAAGTTTCTAAATTAAGCGCAATAGAAAGAACGGCGGAAGACAAAGAAAAAACAGGTGTTTTTACCGGTCAGTACACAACTTGTCCTGTAACAGGAAGGCAATTACCAATTTATCTCGCGAGTTACGTTTTAAAAGATTACGGAACAGGAATAATTATGGCTGTTCCCGGACACGATCAACGCGACTTTGAATTCGCAAAAAAATATAACATTGAAATCATTCAAGTCATAAAACCAGATAACAAAGAAAATGAAAAAGATTTATACGATGCAAATGGCAACTTAATTCGCGCGTTTATTGGGGACGGAACTTTAATAAATTCAAAACAATTTGATGGCCTTGACGCCAAAGCTCAAGGCAAAGAACAAATAATAAAATTTCTGGAACAACAAAATCTTGGCGCGTCAGAAACTTGCTATAAATTAAGAGACTGGATTTTTTCCAGACAACGCTACTGGGGAGAACCAATTCCTCTTGTACATTGCGAAAAATGCGGTGTTGTTCCTGTACCGGAAAGTGAACTTCCGATTATGTTGCCCAATGTTGAAAAATATGAACCGACAGGAACAGGTGAATCACCTTTGGCAGATATCGAAGAATGGGTAAATACAACTTGTCCGAAATGTAACGGGCCGGCAAAACGCGAAACAAACACAATGCCGCAATGGGCCGGATCTTGTTGGTACTTTTTACGTTATCCGAATCCACACTTAAAAGATAAACCTTTTGATGAAGCAGAAATGAAATACTGGATGCCGGTTGATCTTTATGTTGGTGGAATTGAACACGCGGTATTACATTTACTTTACGCGCGTTTTTACATTAAGGTTCTTTACGATCAAGGTTATTTAAAATTCAAAGAACCATTTAAACAACTTTTCAATCAGGGAATGGTTTGCATGAAGTCGGAGAAAAGCGGTAAAGTTGAAAAAATGTCTAAATCAAAAGGCAACGTTGTTAATCCTGACGACATTGTAAAACAATATGGAAGTGACACCTTGCGCATGTATATGCTTTTCATGGGACCACCTGAATTAGATACTGAATGGCAAATGGATTCAATAAAAGGTGTTCATGCATTTTTAAACAGACTTTGGACTTTTTTAACAAACTCTCAAAACATAAAAGAGAAAGCTAATGAAAAATCGGTAAAAAGATTTCATCGTTTCTTAAAAGATTATCAAGAAAGAATTGAGTTATTCAAAGTTAATACTGCCGTTTCCGCAATCATGGAATACCTAAACGATTTATCTTCCGGCAAATTTGAAATTGATAAAAATTTAACTGAAAAATTACTAACAACTATTTCGATTATGGTTCCACACTTTTCAAGCGAGCTTTTAGTTAAAGTTGTAGGAAAAGAATTACAAAATTGCTCCTGGACAAAATTTGATCCAAAACTGGCTGAAGTAAACGAAGTTGAAATAGCAATTCAGGTTAACGGAAAACTTCGCGGAACAATTAAAGTTTCTAAAGGTTCAACTCAAGAAACTGTTGAACCACAAGCAAAAGAAGTTGTTGCAAAATGGCTTGATGGTAAAAATTTAGTTAAAACTATTTTTGTACCGGATAGATTAATTAGTTTTGTAGTTAGATAATTATTTAAAAAAGAAAATCGCCCCTCGAAAATACAGAGGAGCGATTTATAATAATTCTTACTACTATTACTTACCTACAACAAAAATATTGCGATAAAGAATAAAACGCATTTGCAACTTTTCGCTTACGTATAGTCCACTTACTTATATCGTTTTGTCCAATTGAAGGTTTCCCTAAATATTCTGCCGCTCCATAATCAATTGAAACTTCGTGAATATCATTATGTCTTCCCCATACACTACTAACTTGAAACATCCACTTAATAATTTTTTCAGCTAACACTGGGGCGTCCAACAAATCACGAGGAGCGCAAGCATGTACTCCGTTTTCATCTTTAGCGGAAACACTGAATCTATAAGTTTTATCATTTTGGGGAGGAACTAAACAATCTGAAAAAAAACCATGTTGTGAATAATAATAGGAATAATGCTTTAATATAGAAGTATTGGGTATAAAAAATGGCAAAGTCCTTAAAGTCCCAATTGTATATAAAGAATCAATACAGCTATCTAAACTTAGATCTTTTTTGTATTCTTGGACATCATCACATGCTGCAATATAAATTTTCTTTATCGAATCAACATAAATTGTTTTATATAAAAACGCATATTCTTTTACTTTTTTAAAATTTTCACTATTTACAATACCATCATAAATACTTAAAACTTTTTCAATTTTATCATCTAAATTTAAACCTTTTATTGTTTTTCCAAATTCAGGATTTATAGAACTGATAACATTTTCAATCAATTCAACAGCCACGTTTATTTTTTCAGGACTATCCTCAACAGACCTTAACACCCCACTACAAAATCCCATCGTTTGTATAAATATATTTTTCTTTTTACAAAATTCACGATCATTCGCCAACAATTTAGTTACAGCCCCTGCAACATTTCCTCCATGATTCAAACCAATAAGAACTATTTTCTTTTCATCCATAGCAATACAATCAATAACTTTTTTTGCCACAATATTCGCAGTTGCAATTTTTATTTGTGGAAGCTCGTGTGCTAACTTTGCAATAGACTCGTTAAATGCCTCACTGACAAGAAACTCTTTAATTTTCTCTTTATTAAAATCTGTTTTAAAAGGAAACTTTTTAACCAATTCAAACATTTGTTCCTTTATTTCTTGATTATTTTGCCAACTAATAACGTCAACAGAACCTAGCTTGAATTCAATCGCCTTCTCTTGCAAAACATTAAACAAAGTAGCTCCTATCTGAAAATCTTCATGACTTTTTTGTGTTTTGTCAGGAATAACAAAAACTTTCGCGCTCATTGTTTGAAAAAACAACGCAAAGAATGTAAACAAAAGAAATTTGTATGATTTTTCCCAATACATGATTCACCCTTCCCCAAAAAAGATAAAAAATTTAAACCCACAACCAGGATTCAATGTACAACCAAGATGACAACAAGATCAACAATTTAATATTTGAAATGAAAAACATTGAAATACCGGCACATTCAAATAAAAGCGGCAACCGCAAACCTGCCACCACGAAAAATTAAGATATGCCATCAAAACGGAATGTTTCTACAAATTCCGAAAGTCACAACTCAGGCAAAACAACCAAAGAAATATATTTATTTTTAATATTTCATTGAATAAAAAGAATAAAACCTTTATTTTGTTTTTTGTATTAAAAATTTTTCGGTAAAACAAAAAGGGACAAATTAATGAAAATTTTTTTAGATACCGCCGATCGCGATCTTATTAAAAAATGGATTTCAACAGGAATTATTGATGGTGTTACAACAAATCCCAGTCTTTTAAGCACGCAAGGAGACAACCCAAAACAAGTTCTTCTTGATATCTGCAAAATGGTTCCCGGCGATGTTAGTATTGAAGTTGTAGAAAAAGAACCGGAATCTGTTTATAAACAAGCAAAAGAGATTGCCGCGATTTCAAAAAATGTTGTTGTTAAAATTCCTTTCGCGCATGAATATCTACCTGTAATCGCAAAACTCGTTAAAGAAAATGTAAAAATTAATGTCACTTTAATCTTTTCTGTTCTTCAAGCGCTTTTAGTTTCAAAACTAGGAGTTACTTACATTTCACCATTTGTTGGCCGATGGGACGACATTGATATTGATGGCATGAAACTAGTTCAAGACTTAATGAAAATGAAAAAAAATTATGGTTTTAAATCAGAGATTTTAGCCGCGTCAATACGTAATGTTATGCACTGGCATTACGCGACTTTAATTGGTACAAATGTAGTAACTTTACCTCCAAAATTATTAGAACAAATTATGAATCATCCATTAACAACCCAAGGCATTGAAAAATTTGATAATGATTGGAAGTCATTGGGAAAAGAAAATTTATTAGATTAAATAGTTATTGCTCTATCATGAATTTTTTCATCACTTGTTCCAAATAAGAAAAAATCTCGCATTGATTTGATTATTTGCAGATTGTTTAAAAGTGACCTTAAGTAAACTTTTTTATTATTATAAATTTTTTCATTTTTCATTTTTTTAATAGAAACACCAAAAAAATCTATGCCTAAACTACGACAAAAACAAAACGCTCTTTTTTTACTAGTAACAATAATTTCATCATTTCCTAAATACAAAAAAACTTCAGCATTTTTTATACCGTTCATCTTAAATTCAAAAAATATTAAATCCCCCTTTTTTAAATCAGAACCTTTTTGTAATTCATTTGAATTATAAAATAAATCAACTGTGCTACTCGGAATCTCAAACCCATTAGCTCTATAAACTAAATTAATTAAGCTTGAATGATCAACTCCTGTAATTTGAGTAATGTCAAAAATTTTAAATCCTTCTTTAAATACTGATGGTCTTTTTTCAGCACTTCTCCCACCGGAACAATAATGTGTACCTAAAAAAGTTTTAGCCGCGATACATACCCCATTTCTTATATCTTCTTCACTAAATTCAAAGGGGGTTATAAAAAATCTAACAGAATCTAAAGAAACAAAACCTTTTCTACCATCAGGTAGGAAAATACAAAGAAAACTAGCAAGAGAACCACCAGAAGAAACAATATTCGCTTTAAACTTGGTACCAATTGAAAGTGTCATTATAGGGTTTGAGTTAATATCAAAAACTTCTACCCAACAACTTTTCACAACCACATTATAAATCTCAAATTCTTCAATTTCTTTAACCTGATCTTTTCTAACAAAACCACGTCTAAATTCAAACTTACCCTCACAAAATTCTTGTTGTTCAATACAATCAACACATAACCAACCATTTTCATAATCTAAAACCAACAATAATTTATCATTTAAAAGAAGTTGGGATGAAAAACAAGGTTCAATTTTTTTCACGTCTCGCGGATTTTCAATAAAATCGGCAACCGGAACACTAACAATTAATTTCTGATCTTCACAATTCAAAAAATTAATAGCAAAAACTATCGATAAACTTAATATAAAAATAGATTTTAAAACTTTCATCCCTTATCCCCCTAAATAAAAATTTTATTCACTTCCCCCTTTAAAAAATGTTCTCATTGCTTGAAGCATTTCCGGTTTATTTAAAAACGATCCAAAATAAACTTTATTTCCATTGTATTCTTTTCCTGATTGCATATATTCAATAAATGAGTCAAAAAGTTCAAAATCTGTAATTGTACGAACCCTAAATACATCTTCTCCATTACTTTCAATTATCAAATTACAACCTAAATACATTAAAACATGAACCATTCTTCCATTTCGCTTTTTGCTCTCAAAAAATATTAAATCTCCGGATTTTAGATCTGAACCCTCTTCAATGTAATTGCACGATAAAAATTGATCATCCGCGTCTCTTGGTATTTCAAAACCACTTGCCCTACAAACTAAATTGATAAAACTTGAACAATCAACTCCTGTTTGTTGTTTTTTATTTTCAGAATCCCAAGCGCTGCGCCCACCCCAAGAATATGGAGAACCTAAAAATGTTTGCGATGCTTCGCATAAATTCTCTC
>JAUWHS010000116.1 GCA_030605785.1 bacterium | reverse complement strand
GCGTATGGAATTCATTTTGATAATTGGTTTTCAGAAGAGAGTTTGCATAAAAATGGCTCCATTAAAAAAGTTTTAGATGAACTGATTTCTAAAGATCTGGCTTATGAAAAAGATGGAGCTTTGTGGTTTCGATCTTCAAAGTTTGGTGATGATAAAGATCGTGTTGTAAGAAAAAAAGATGGATCTCTAACTTATATCGCGGCAGACATTGCTTATCATGAAAATAAATTTAAGCGTGGTTTTGATATTTTGGTTGATGTTTTAGGTCAAGATCATCATGGTTACGTTAAACGTTTAAAAGCTACGATGCAGGCTCTAGGTTATAATGCTGATAATTTGGATGTTATTTTATATCAGCTTGTAACTCTAAAAAAAGGGCAAGAATCAATAAGGATGTCGAAGCGCGCGGGAACGTTTGTTACTTTGCGCGATGTTATTGATACTGTTGGAAAAGATGTCGCGAGATTTTTTTATTTAAATCGAAAAGCGGATGCGCATTTAGAATTTGATTTGGATATCGCGTTGAAAAAGACAGATGAGAATCCCGTTTATTACATTCAGTATGCATATGTTCGAGCCGGTAGTTTACTTGAAAAAGCAAAAGAAGATGAACAATTAAAACTTTTTATTGAAAATATAAACTTAAAAGAATCAGAAAATTTTTTAGGTGACGCTGAAATATCCGTTATTAAAAAGATTGTTGCTTTTCAGGATGTTTTAAATGTTATTGTTTCCGGTTACCATCCCCATATGCTTGCTTATTATTCATTTGAGTTAGCTCATAAATTTCATAATTATTATTCAAATAACAGAATTATTAATTTACAAAATGTTGATCAAAGTAAATCTCGTTTATTTGTTACTTATTTGGTAAGAAATTGTTTTGATATTTGTTTGGATTTACTTGGTTTAACAAAACCTGAAAGAATGTGAAAATAGTTGATGGATATTAAAAAAATAGATTTAAAAAATTTTCCTAAAGAAAGAATTCGTAATTTTTCCATTATTGCTCACATTGATCATGGAAAATCAACTCTTGCGGATCGGTTACTTGAAATTACCGGAACGATTTCAAAAAGAGCGAAGGCTGAACAATTTTTAGACAAGCTTCAAGTTGAAAAAGAACGTGGAATTACGGTTAAAGCGCAAACAGCAACATTATTTTATGAGTATGAAGGTGAATTATATTTGCTTAATTTAATTGATACTCCGGGTCACGTTGATTTTAGTTATGAAGTTTCACGATCTTTATATGCTTGTCAGGGGGCTGTTTTATTAGTTGACGCGGCTCAGGGAGTTCAGGCGCAAACTATGGCTAACTTTTATTTGGCATTTGATCAGGATTTAAAAATAATTCCGGTACTTAATAAAATTGACATGATCAACGCGGATCCGGATAGAGTGCGCAATGAATTAGAAAAGGCTTTTGATATAAAAAAAGATGAAGTTTTGCAAATCTCCGCAAAAACAGGTCTTAATGTTGAAAACCTTTTACCGGAAATTATCAAAAGAATAGATCCTCCAACGGGGGATAGCGCAAAACCATTTAAAGCTCTTCTTTTTGATTCATGGTTTGATGAATATAGGGGAGTTATTTGTTTGATTGAAATCATTGATGGATGTCTAAAAAAAGGAGACATCATTGAATCCGCTTATAGTGGTAGGAATTATGAAATTTTAGATGTTGGAATTATGTATCCTGAACCAACAGCTACAGGTTCTTTGTATACAGGACAGGTTGGTTTTATTATTTCCGGAATGAAAACGGTTAAAGAAGCCAGGGTTGGAGATACTTTTTTTCACAAAGGCAAAGTTGGCAAAGCTCTTCCGGGTTTTAAGCCGGCAAGGTCTATGGTTTTCGCGGGAATTTATCCGGTGGAAACATCTGATTATGAAAACTTAAAAGAGGCGATAGAAAAATTAACATTAAACGATCCGAGTGTTAATGTTGAAAAAGAAAGTTCAACCGCTTTAGGTTTAGGTTTTAGATGTGGTTTTTTGGGCTTGTTGCACATGGATGTTTTCAAGCAACGGTTAGACCAAGAATATGGCCTTTCGATTATCGCGACGTCTCCTACAGTTTTGTATAAAGTTTTTTTGCCAGGGGGAAAACAAATTGAGGTTGAAAACCCATCTGATTTTCCTGACGATGTAAAAATTGATAAAGTTTTAGAACCTTATATTGACGCGACAATAATTCTTCCAAAAGAATATCTGGGTGGTATTTTAAAACTTTGTCAAAACCGAAGAGGCGCGCAGAAAGATTTAACTTATTTAGATGAAGATCGAGTAATTTTAAAATATTCTTTGCCTTTAACAGAAGTTGTTATTGATTTTTATGATAAATTAAAATCTTTGAGCGCCGGGTACGCGAGTTTTGATTATGAAATTTCCGGATATCAAGAATCCGATTTGGTTAAAATGAATATTTTATTAAATGGAGAGCCTGTTGACGCCTTGGCTACAATAGTACACAAAGACAATTCCGCGGTTATTGGGCGACAAGTTGTAAAAAAATTAAAAGAAGTTATTCACAGGCAAATGTTTGAGGTTGCTATTCAGGCCGCAATTGGCGCAAAAGTTATCGCGCGTCAAAGTGTTGGCGCGATGAGAAAAAACGTTACCGCTAAATGTTATGGTGGTGATATTACAAGAAAGAGAAAGCTTCTTGAAAAGCAAAAAGCAGGGAAGAAAAAAATGAAGAAGCTAGGTAAGGTTGAACTTCCCCAAGAGGCATTTTTGACTGTTTTAAAAACAGATTAAAAAAGGGTGCTTTATGAAGCGTAAAAAAGGTTTCTATTCTATTTCAGTTGTCGCGAAAATGTTTTCCGTTCATCAGCAAACTGTTCGAATGTATGAAAAAGAGGGTCTTATTTGTCCTAAAAGAACGACCGGCAATACACGTCTTTTTTCAGAAGAGGATGTTGATCGTTTAGAAGAGGTTATACACCTTACTCATAAAATGGGAATAAA
>JAUWHS010000132.1 GCA_030605785.1 bacterium | reverse complement strand
GCGTATGTCGAAAGAAATCCAACATTAAAAGCTGAAATGGCGCAATTAAAAAAGAAAGATATTTCTTTAGGGTTTTTTAATTATCCGGCAAGTCAGGTTGCGGATATTTTGTTATTTAAAGCAAATTTAGTTCCGGTTGGAGAAGATCAGCTTCCACACATTGAATTAACTTCTGACATTGCAAAAAAGTTTAATCGTATTTACGGTGATGTTTTTCCTATACCAAAACCATTAGTTGGAAGGGTTGCAAGATTAGTTGGAACTGATGGAAATGCGAAAATGAGTAAGAGTTTGGGAAACTGTATTTATTTATCGGATTCGGAAGAAATTCTTAAGAAAAAAGTTATGAAAATGTATACCGATCCAACTCGAATTCGCGCAACAGATCCTGGACACGTCGAAAATAATCCTGTTTTTATTTATCTTGATGCTTTTTGCAAAGATAAAGAGATGCTTGATGATTTGAAAAAGAAATATGAAAAAGGCGGAATTGGTGACGTTGCGGTAAAAGAAATTTTATTTAAAGAATTAAATGATTTTCTTGCTCCAATTCGAGAACGTAGAGAGCATTTCAAAAAAGACAAAAAATTTATAAAGGACGCTATCCAAAGAGGTACGTCAGAAGCGAAAAAGGCTGCGCAAGAAACATTGCTTGCGGTTAGAAATGCAATGAAAATAACAGACTATGAAAAATAACTATTTTTATTTTCATGAAGTTCAAAAGTTTATTTTTTTTAATCATCATTTTTATTTTCTTTTTTTTACTTTTTAGAAAATGGGAAAACGATTTTATGAAGAAACCAATTTTTGTAATTCAAAAGCATGATGCGACAACTCTTCATTATGATTTTCGAATAGAAGTTGACGGGGTACTCAAATCCTGGGCGGTTCCAAAAGGTCCCTCACTAAATCCAAAAGATAAACGTTTAGCAATTATGACGACTGATCACAAAATGAGTTATGCCAAATTTGAAGGGGTTATTCCCAAAGGTGAATATGGCGCCGGAACGGTTATGATTTGGGATAAAGGAACTTATAAAAATATAAAAGAAAAAGATGGGAAAATTGTTCCAATAAAAAAATGTTTAAAAGATGGTTCTATAGAATTTTTTCTTGATGGTAAAAAATTAAAAGGTGGTTTTGCTCTTGTGAAAATGAAAAATAGTGATAAAAATTGGTTGCTGATTAAAATGAAAGATGAATTTGCGGACGCGCGCAGAAATCTTGTAAGTTCTGAACCAAAATCTGCTGTTACCAATCGAACATTAAAAGAAATAGAAAAAGCGGCAAAGTAATTTTTTTAATATCTTTTGAATTTTAAGCAGGGAAATTTAGGCATGAATAAGATTAAAAATATTTCATTGTTAGTTTTATCTTTTGCGTTGGGTTGTCTTTTTTTCTATTTATTGCTGCCATTTTTACCTTTAAAATATGAGCCGAGAAAAAACATTTTTTATAAAAATGATACATTTATAAAACCGCGCATTTTATTTCATGCTTCAAAAGATAAAAATATAAAACTTTTAGAACCAAGAGAAATTAAAAGACGTTCTAAAGATGAAGGCGCTGTTATTTTTTCTACGCCTCATATCGGATTTGCTTCAATTTTTATGTCTAGACATGATGATAGATGGACAAAAAGTGGAAGCTTTGATTCTGGATCGTTTTATCTTATTTGCAAAGATAAAGATAGATTTATCAAAGAAGATGATGGAGGAGCTATATATTGTTTGCCGTCAGATTGTTTTTATGCTGATTGTTGCAAAGGTATGGGAATAAGTGAATGGGTTAGTAAAGAAGCCGTAAAGCCATTGCATAAGTTAGAATTTGATTCAACCCTAGATGCTATGATGTCTTTCGGTGTACAGGTTTATTTTGTGGACGAAAAAATATTTGATCAAATAAAAAGAGACAAAGATCATGGTCGTAAAATTATAATGAATTTGAAATCAGAAAATGAAAAAAGAGACATAAATCCAATGCCTCTTTTTGATTACAGCAAATATAAAAAATAATTTTATTTTGGATAAGAAGTTATAAGTTTTAATTTATTTGCAATATCACTAATATCAGATGCGTTTAATAATTGAACAAGTTTAGCGTCAATTTTATTATACAACTCTCTATTATTATATTTATTTTGTTCATCAACATACCAATTATTTATTTTAAGCGCGCCGGTTATATCAACCAGGATACCATTTAGTAATCTTGGATCATTAATTATTGATTGATAATAATTATAAAAATTGTCGCGTAAAAATCTGTTGTCTCTTACATAATAAGTAATTAAATATTGTTTGATCCATTCATTTATATATTTCGCGAAGAGTTTATTTGTAATAGTTGTGTAAATTGCTCTGTTGCTTGTTCTTGCTATGTTATTTGCAAAATCAAAATAACCTTTCCTAAAATTAGAAAAACCGGCAACGTTTGGCATTGGATAATAATAATCTGAAACCATTGCTTCAAAAATTTTATCTACAATTGTCTGAATATTAGCCTTTGTTGGCCGTTTGAATAAGTTTGAGATATCATTTGATTGAAAAAAACTTAAGATAAATATTTTGTAATATCTAGAATTTTCTGATTGTTTTGCAATAGCAACTTGAGCTCCAACACCGTCTAGTTTTGTGCCCAAATGCATAATCGCGGTTAATTTTCCTAAGTCATAACAAAGCTGTTGGATATTGGTTAGTTGAGTGCTTGTTTTAGGATAAGCATTAACTATTTTTTCTATTTCATTATATCCTACAAATTCACCTTTTATCTGTGTCTCGGAGACATCTTTTTTATTATACGTTTTATAACGAAGATACATTTGCGTTAAGTATCCACTAACAGATTCTTTTAACGGATAGAGTCGTTCCATAAAAAGTAAACAAGTTTCACTTATGATTTCTAGTCGATTAGGTTTTGGAAAAGATGCGCGACTAGTAAATGTTGTGTCTCTGTTGTAACGAGAAAGAGAATTTTGTAACTCTTTTAGAATTGTAAATTCATTTGTATATTTTCCACAAAGAGTTTTACTTTGTGTTCCTTTAACAGCTAAATTATTTGATGAACTTCCCCAAATTTCTCTTTCAGCCCCCTTTCCAAGTAGAATTGGATTTGAATATTGATCCGGGTATTTATAAATAAGAGCTGCTTTTGTTGGGCTTGGTGTCATGCTAGATAAGTTGTTTGAAAATAAAATTGGTAAAATAAGTATTAATATTTTTTTCATTTTTCTCCTTATTTGTTTTCTCTAAATCTAATTTATTTTGTTTGAATTTCGCAACCAATAAAAAAATCCCCGGAATTTTAATCCGGGGATTTAAATGTTTTCTGTTTATTTTATTTAAAAATATTCTGCAAATATTTTGGCAAAACCGCTGATGCAAAATGAATCTCAGGGGTATAATATTTAAGATTTTCTAAATTTAATTTATTGAATCGGTAGTTTATTTCTTTTTCAGTTACAGAATTTAAATCGAATTTGGCAGCCATTATAAAACTAAATTCACAACCTTGATAAGTTGGTACAACAGCTTTGTGAGCTTTAACAGATTCAAAAATATTTTTTACCCGCTGATGAATTGTCGCGACTTCTGTTGGTTGAAATTCAAAAGAACCACTTTGAATTGAAATTACACCATTTTCAGTTAATGCATTTTTTACATCTTGATAAAATTCTTCAGTTATTAATTCTTCGGCTGGACCTTCGGGATCGGATAAATCCATTATAATTACATCAAAATAATTTTTATGATTTTTGATGGTTTCTTTTCCATCACCAATTATAAGATTTGTTTTTTCATTTTCAAACGCTCCGTCAGATAAAGTTGGCATGTGTTTTTTGCAAAGTTCAACAACTTCACCATCAATTTCTACCATCCAAGCTTCTTCAATTTGGTGTTTTAATACTTCTCTTAACGCGCCTCCGTCACCTCCACCAATAATTAAAACTTTTTTAGGATTTGGATGATAAAATAAAGGTGTGTGACATAGCATTTCATGATAAATAAAGTTATCTTTTTCTGTTGTTTGAATTATTCCATCGAGAACTAACATTTTTCCAAAATAATCTGTGTCATAAATTTCAATCTCTTGAAACTTGGATTTTCCTGAATATAATTTCTTTTTTGTATTGATTCCTATTTTAAAACTTTGTTCACAATTAGGTAGACTACTTTCAAAGAACCAGGATGTGTCGTTGCAAAACTCAAAATTGATTGTGTGCGCTTTACAAGTGTTTAAAGACAGACCGAGAAGTAATACGAATGAAGATATGACGTGTTTTTGTTTGATTATTGTAACCATTTTATATTCCTCTTTTATCTAATGTTGAAAGTGATTCGTACGCTTTTTGCTCCGAAATATTTTTTTGTAAATTCCAAAGCTTTTTTTGGATCATAAGTTTTGCATGAAAAAATATTTATGTAAGCCCGATTTAAAAAGTCAGAAAAGTGGCCACTAATTAAACTTGTTTCAATCATTTGTGATAAAGAATAACCTGCAACTAATTCAGAGTGTTCTGCGAAATATTCAAGGAAAGGTTCTCCAAAACGTTTCATATCAATTAGTTCGCAAAGTTCTATCGCATACTGCGCGATTTTTTCTTTTGAAGTTATTAATTTATTATCACAATCATAAAGATCTAAGGTTAATTCTTCACCAAAGACTTTATCATTTCTTTTATAGGATTCTTTTTTATAATTTTCTATTGTTGAAAACCATTCATCTATTTTGTTCTGTGTTGTTTCCGGCGCTATTGTAAATGGTTTTGGGATTTCGATTTTTTTTTGATTTAAAAAAGCTATTAAGTCTTGAGTGATATCAACGGTTTCTGTTTTCGCGTTAGCTTTAAATGTAATTTGTTTTTTTTCAGCTTTAAATTTTGATGGTTTGTAGCCCCTTTTTATTTCTTGAATTTCAACTTTAGTTGGTTTAAGGATTTCCTTTAAATATTCAACAGCTTTTTCCGGTTTACATTTAGGACCGCAGGTGAAAGCGTCGACAGCAACATAACCATCCTCTTCTAGCCACGTATGAATTGTAATATGAGATTCTTCTAAGATAACCGCGCTTGTTAGACCTGGAGGTAAATCTTTATTTGGTGAATCAAATTTGTGAGAAATAATTTCAAGCGCTGCTGCGCCCGCTTTGTTTGCAGCTTGTCGTAAAAGATCATCAGTGTTTAAATTTTCAAAAGTTTCCGGTTTTACGCCCCAAAATTCTGCCAAAATATGTAATCCCGCATATTGTTCTCCATTATTGTTTGAAACCCAGTGTATATTTCTATCAGATACATTTACATCTGTATTACTATGTAGAAAATTTAGAAAAAAGATTGATGCTAAAAAAAAGCAAAAAAAGGTTTTTTTTATACTTTTCACTTATAACTCTCCTTCAAAAAATAGAGGGGAAAAAAACGATAATTTAAATTCGTATTCTATATTTAATTTAAAAGAACGCAAGTTTTTATTTCTTCTGGAAATGTTGTTTTTGTAGCTATTGAGCTTTAAAGGTAAATGAAAAAAATAATTTAATTATATGTTTTCTAATCAAGTAAACCAGTATAATATGAATTTTAAATTATTATAATTATAAATAGGAATTGTTTATGTATTTGTCAAAATATTTAGCTGTTTGTGGCGCCTGTTCGAGAAGAATGGCAACAGAAGTAATAAAAAAGGGATTTGTTCTTGTCAACGGGGAGCGTGAAATAAAACCTAATTATGAAGTTAAGCCAAACGATGAAGTGATTTTTGAAGGCCAGAAAATACGATTACAAAAACAGGTTTATATTTTATTAAATAAACCAAAAGATTATGTAACAACAAGAAATGATGAAAGGGGACGTAAAACAGTTCTGGATTTAATCAATTTAAAAAAGGACTTAAGAATCTATCCTGTTGGAAGATTAGATAGAACGACAACCGGCTTGTTGTTTCTTACAAATGATGGTGACTTGGCTTACAAATTATCGCATCCAAAATTTAAAATAGAAAAGAAATATAGAGTTACGTTAGATAAAAATTTAACACACAAGGATACGCAACGTCTTTTGGATGGTATTCGTTTGTATGATGGTCCGGCAAAATTTGACAATATTGTGTTTTTTGATTTTAAAAAAACTAGAAAAGATGTAATTGTTCAACTTCACAGTGGAAAGAATCGAATTATTCGAAGAATGTTTAAGCATCTTAGTTATGATGTAAAAAAGTTAGATAGAACTTTTTACGCGGGGTTAAGTAAAAAAGGATTGCCGGTTGGTGAGTGGCGTTTTTTAAGTAGACAAGAAGTTGAGTATTTACAGGGATTATAAAGAGCCCGTTTTGACAATACAATGTAGTTACTATCTCGACGAGCTCAATTTTTTAGGCCGCTGGCGGCGCGACAATTCCTCTTTGTCTTTGTTGCAGGCCTATTCTTCTTGTTTGTTTCTCTTTTCTTTCTGTTGGTGTTAATGCCTGTTGTTTTATTATTTGTCTTTTTTGTTGGGTTTGTGGTGTTTGTGAGACTTGTTGATTTGGTTGTGCTGGTTGTTGGGTTTGTATATTGCTTAACGGTGTTGTTGTTGCGACAGTTCCTCCAAGAGAATTAATCATTGTCTCAAAATTCTTCTTTTCAGGTTCACTTAAAAATGTTGAGTTGCTATGTACATTTATTATTAATGCTTTTAACGCGTTTAATTCACCTTCGTTCATTAAGTTTTTGTTTTCATAAGCAATTTGAACAAACTTAATTATTACCTGTTGTGGTAAATTTGTTGTTCTTAATATTTCATTAAATTTGTTCACTATTGTTATCAACATTGGTTGGAATTCAACATTGTTGTTGGAAGGAATTTTTCCAAGCATATTTGAAATGATGTAATCCCTTTGAGCTTGAGTTAATAGCTGTGTTTTTTGTGGCGCAATTGCTTGTTGTAAGATGTTATTTAACACTGTTGCCGGAATAATTGATTTACTATTAAATAAGGCAACCAGAATTTGCGCTAAAGCATTTTTTGCTTGCGCGTCCGGAAGCGAAGTTAACTTAAATACGTTTTCTAAGTTTTGGTTTATTTGTTGTAACAGTAATGTAATAGAACTTTCAATTTTATCTATTTGGCTTTGCTCTATTGGTAGGGTATTGTTTAATGGTTTTAAAACTGTAAATAAACCATTATCTTTTGTTGTGTCTCCCTTTAGTACCAGGTTTGAATTTAATAAATTTGGGTCGATTACCAAGAATTTGTTATTTGCTTGTATTTTTACTCTGGTTCCATATTCAATTAAGTTTCCTTGTATTGAATTACTAATTTTTCCGAATGAAAAGCGTGATGTGTTTTGAGGTATTTGTAATTGTGTGTATAAAAACATTTCCGCGACAATTCCTAAATATTTATTTTCATTTGTTCTTAACACGATCGGATCATTATATCTCACTAACGTTCTATCAGTTATATTTAATGGATTTATAATTTCAAAGATTTGAGAATCTTTTGCGGTCGCGCCATTTGTAAACGCGAGTAAATTTTGAGAGTCTATAAATTCACCGGATTTATTTTTTAACATCAATCTGTTTAGCGCGGTACATAATGAAATTTTATCACCATATCGTAAAAAACTTGCGGATGTATTTGGTAATTTTTCAACAGCGCTATTTATGGGAGTCCAACCCGTTCCTTGTGGTATTGATTTAGTTATTCCTGTTCTGTAATATAACCAAAAACTATTTTTATATTTATAATGTGATTCCAGACTTAAACCCCAAACCGTTCCATTTGGGCTTACAAAAATTTGTTGTATATCTTTTCCTATCACTTCTTGCCAGTTATTACCTTGAAGGTTTTCAGGTGTTATATTTGATTTGATAAAAACTTTATTGTTTGGATCTATTGCCCACAAAACTTGTTGATTTTCTAATGATTTAATTGATATTTGTTTAAACTCTTTTGCTGCTTTATCCGCGACCCATTTGTTTTGTTCATTATCATGTAAGTAGACAATGTATTTGTTATTGAAAAAGCTTAATGAACATACAAGATTTTGATTTGATTCGAATTGAATTGTTTTGTTTTTTAAGTTTGGCGCTTCACTTGTTCCTAACGGATTGTTGTTCGTAATGTTATTTTTTGTGCCTTGAGGAATATTTACAATGTTTGTACTCCACAAGTTGGAACTATTTTCTGTTTGTCCCAATTCTAATGTAAGAGGTAGTAACGAATTAAACTTTGTCCAATTATCACCTTCAACTTTATCTTTAGAAATTCCGTTACGATAATAAGAATTAAAAAATCTGTCTAATGCGAATACTTGGCCAAATGAATTTATTGTTATTGATTGAAAACCAATAGGTTGAATTTCGCTTAAAGGAACTTTTTCCCATTCGTTATTTGTATTTAAAAAGGAAATTTTATTTCCTATAAATTGGCTAAATCGGTTTTGGTTTTTGTTATAAAATTCATAGAAACCCCTATCTATACACATTGGAGAGTCATTTGATAAAAGAGCGATTTTTTGTACGTTTTCTTTTGTTTTTAACCAACCGGATCCAAGTGGATTTATTTGAGTGTTGGCTCGCTTATATAAAGTTCCATTGGAGTTTATACCAAAAACGGTTCCGTTAGAGTTTATTGCTATTTCTGATAGGTAACCATCGCTGACTTCTTGCCAAGCTTGAGCTGTTCCAATGATATTATTTATGAAATAAATTTTTTGATTTTTATTTAATAACCAAGCATTACCATTTGATCCTAACTTAATCTGTTTTAGAGGTTCAGATAAATTTAAACCGGTTTTTGTTATTTCAAGCCATCTGTTTCCTGCTGTTTGTTTGTAATATAAATTTCCTTGTGTTGTTAGAATTGCGACATTTCCTTGCGGATCAACAGAAATTTGTTTTGGTTGTTCGGTTCTAATGTTTCCTTGAAAATTAACTTCAATCCAGTTTGTTCCTTGAAGATTTTGAATAGAAGTTCCATTTCTAAAATAAATTTTATTGTTTTTATCTATTGCCCAAACAGATAAATTAGATCCTTTTGGAATATTAGTTCCAACTGAAATATCTAAAAATTGAGAATCAGAATTATTTTGATTATTTGGAATTATAATCCAAGGGAAGTCTTTTTGTTTGAAATATAATTGATCTACATTATCAATAACCCAAGTTGTTCTTTCAGGACCAACAGCTATATTATTTATTAATTTTACATCCAAGCCATCATTTGAGACATTAGACCACGATTCACCGGTTTTATTTGCGTTTGTTATATTATTTCTAAATAAGGCTTTATCAAAGCTGTTTATTGCCCACATTGTGTTTATAATTTTTTCAACGCTTATAACCTCTTCTTTTATTGTTTCTATTTCTCCCGCTATTTGCTTCGTTATAATCTCTTTTTTTGGCGCTTCTTGTGGTTGTTGATCGGGCGGTTCCACAAACCAGTAGTTGCTTGGTTTTTCTGTTAACCCAACAAGTTGTTGTTTTTTGTTCATAACTGAAAAAGTAGAATTAGAAATAGTTAAATATTTTTTGTTTAATTCACTTAAAGCTTCTACTGTGAATAATGTTTTATTTAAAATTATTTCGTTTTTATCATTTGTATTTTCTTTAATATTTATTTGCCAGTTATTAGAAGGACTTTTTGCGCTAAATCCACAAACTTCTAACAAGTAAGTACTTCCGGGAGCTTTGTATCTAGTGTTGTAAAAATAATGTAACTTTTTATTTGTTTTTGGATTTAGCAATCTAATTACGTCATTGTTTTTAACCGGTTGTCCTATTTTATAATCTTCTTGTAAAGGATAGGGGCCAAAAATAATCCATTCATCATCGTATTCATCCATTTGATAATTTTTATAATTATTAATATCAAAATAACCGGAAATTATTTGGTTGTTAGATGAATCAGGGTGAGTATAGTTGTTTGATTGTGTGTGTAATGTTGTATTTTTAATATTCGCGAAACGGATTCTAATTCTATCTCCATATTTTAGAATTTCATCAGTTGTAATTGATGGAGCCGGAGTTGTAACTGCAACTATTTCTTCCTCGACACTTGGTTTTGAAGGTTCCGGTTCTATATCTTCTGTTGACGGAATAGTTTTAGATAC
>JAUWHS010000111.1 GCA_030605785.1 bacterium | reverse complement strand
AAACAATCGCACAACCATTTAACCTTTTAAAAGGAACCGATGATATTAGTAAAACCGGAACTTATTACTTTGCTAAAACAGGAACTTTTCACTTTGCTTTGACACCCAAATCTTTAAGGCTTATTAAATTACTTAAAAATTCAATATTGATTATTTCATTTTCTTGTAAAAACAAGACTTCAAGTTTGGCTAAACCTTTCAACGACTTAATATCTGTTATTTTATTATTATTTAAATATAACTTTTCAAGACTAACTAAATCCTTTAACGGTTCAATATTGGTTATCTTATTTTCACCTAAAATCAACAATTTAAGACTCGTTAAATTACTTAAAAATTCAATATTAGTTATTTCATTTCCATATAAACCCAATTGTTCAAGACTCGTTAAACCCTTCAACAGTTCAATATTTATTATTTTATTATTATCTAAAGACAACCATTCAAGACTCGTTAAACCCTTCAACGATTCAATATTTGTTATTTTATTATTATCTAAAGACAACCGTTCAAGACTCGTTAAACCCTTCAACGATTCAATATTTGTTATTTGATCATTCTTTAAATTCAACTGTTCAAGACTCGTTAAACCCTTCAACGGTTTAATATTTGTTATTTGATTTCCAGCTAACCCCAACCGTTTAAGACTCATCAAATCCTTCAAGGGTTCAATATTTGTTATTTGATTATTATCTAAATACAACCTTTCAAGACTCGTTAAACCCTTCAACGATTCAATATTTGTTATTTGATTTCCAGCTAAACCCAACCATTTAAGACTCATCAAATCCTTCAAAGGTTCAATATTTGTTATTTGATCATTCTTTAAATTCAACACTTTAAGACTCATCAAATCCTTCAAGGGTTCAATATTTGTTATTTGATTTCCAGCTAAATCCAACCACTCAAGACTCGTTAAACCCTTCAACGGTTTAATATTTGTTATTTGATTTCCAGCTAAACCCAACCGTTTAAGACTCATCAAATCCTTCAAAGGTTCAATATTTGTTATTTGATTATTATCTAAATGCAATTCTGTAACCGCTAAATTTTCAACCGCTAAATTTTCACCAATCATTAAAAGCGCAACAAATTTAAGATCTGATGTTAAATCAATTAATAGACCATCTAAACATACAACTTTCTTATTAGCTTCTTCTCGTATTTTTCTGTATTTTTCTTCATCTGAACTTAAAAGTTTTAATATTTCTGCAAAAAATGAATTCTCATCAAAATTATTCCATTTAACAAATTGATTCCTATCTAAATAAATCTTGGCTAAATAAAATAATCTCTTTATTAAAAAATTCTTTAAATCGTTTGCATTCATATTCTCAAAATCAGTTTTATCACCTTTAGTCAAAATCAATTCACTATTTTTTTCCTTGTCATCAACTTTAATACTCAGCAAATTTTGTCTGCAATATGGACAGGCATGTATGTCTATAGCTGAAGGATTGTCCGATCTCCTTCGACGTTCTTCCGCACTCGCAACCGCTGTTTTTATACATTTATCATGAAAACGGTGCCTGCATGCTCCAACAAACATCAAATCATTTGAATCAAGTTTGTCTAAACAAATTGAGCAGGGTTCAAGTTTTTCTTTGGAAATTATTTTTATAACATTTTGATTTATTCCCTCTTTATCCAAATCTTTTACATTTTCTATTTCTTGAAAACTAATATCTAAATGTTGTTCGGGATCCGTAAAAAAAGAAATCACTTTTTCTTTTAAATCAAATTCTAATGAATTTAATTTTTCAGCCAATGCAAACATTTTATTTATATTTGCGTCTGAATAATTTTTAATATCTATTTCTATCTTTTTATCATCACTTGTTTCATCATCTGACGGATAACCAATTTCCATTTCAACTTCTTCAATTTTACTATCTACTACATCATCCAAAGAGCCTCCGTTAACTGCAAAAGCATCAAAATTCAATACACAAGAGGAAAAAAGAATAATTAAATATTTTAAGTTTTTCATAATTAACTACCAAACTCTTTTAAAAAATCTGTCCATAAACTATTTTTTGCAAAATCAGTTTTATGATAAGAAGAATCAACTTTCCCGGACGGATAATAAATAGACATTCCCCCGGCTCTTGAAACAGCCGTTCCAACAGAATTCGCGATAACAACCTCATCCATAAATTCTTGCGCTAAATTAATACTATCTTTTAAAGTAATAAGATATTGTTCACAATTTTTATTGTTAGCTTTTGCTGTTTCCGTATTAATATTTTTTAATAATTCCGCAAAAAAAGAATGTAAATCAACATAACTTGGAGTACTAAAACGCAAACAAGAACTTCTTGCCTGCTTAACTATTTTTTTAGCCAAATTAACATTATGTTTTTTGCATTCCCTAATGCTTTCAACAACTAAATCCAAAGAAATTTTAAGTTCTTCTATTTTTTGTAAATCCACCGCCGATTGCGTATAAAAAGAAACTCTGGATTTATATAAACTCTCATAAGTATTAACAATATTTTGCGCCAGGGAATAAGGTGTAAAACCTCCTTTTGCTAAAGGTCTTAAAAAAGTTGAATATGGCCAGCCACTCGCGAGCTCAACTTCTTCAGACGCGACAAAATAATTTACATAATCTTTTACCTGATAACCTACCTCCAACATTGCCATTAAACATGCGTCCATCCCTAAAAGATCAATTTTCTTTTTCAAAACATTATTTTTAATTTCACTTAAGGCTTTTTTTAACTCCTGGTTTGTCATATAAGTTCTGCTCATTTCATTAAATAAAATACCTCTCTGCTCTTCTCCCATTTTTTCAATCAAAGAATTAAAATTAAAATTTTTAATAGTTAAATCCTGGATTTGAATTTTAGGACTTTGATACAAAATATCTTTATCTATAGAAAACCTAGTATTTCCCCAAGAAGGATCCAAAATTCCAACACCATGATTCCATAAAACTAAAAAATATTTTTGCGCCGGGTAATTTTGAACTCCCCATCTCATACACTCAACTAAATCAGATGCTTTATTACCATCAATACTTACACTCTTATTTTCTATTAATTCCATTTTTCCTTTATCGATTCTATAACGCCAAATTCCACGGTGATTAGAATCATACCACTGCACCAAAATCTTTAATTTATTATTCGAACCAATCAAAGACATCGCCTCAAAGTTTTTTACCGCGTATTTAGCTAAATTATTATTAGCCTGAACATAAACAATCATTGTCCATTCAGGCAAATTTGAAATAGAAGGTTCAACCGTCACTGCAGAAGAAGACTCTGTTGGTTTATCAGTTGAATTCTGTGGTTCTGCCTGTGTCTGTTTTGGCTTTATCTGCGCAGGTTTTTCTGTTGTTGTATTTTGTGGTTTTGGATTTACACAAATAACCTGTTGGTTTTGTGGCTTAACCGGCCTGTGTGGTCTTCGATCAATTAAAGAAAAAACTGAACTGAAAAAGGATAGGAAAAGAATTAAAATAAATTTAAATTGAAAACGTTTTATGATTTTCATGTCCCATCTCCCCCCGGAAAATTTTACTTATCCCCTTAGTACCCAACTTTTTTAAAAAATCT
>JAUWHS010000018.1 GCA_030605785.1 bacterium | reverse complement strand
GCAAAATCAAATAAAAGTTGTCCAAAGCACTCTTGAAGAAATTAAAGTTAATAAACCAATTTTATATATTTTTAATAAAATAGATAAATTATCAAAAGAAGAATTGAAAGCTCTAAATCAAAACTTGCAAGACTATGAACCGCGCATTTTAATTAGCGCAAAATCAAAAGATGGAATAAAACCATTAGTTGATTTCTTGCAAAATTATAAATTTTAAATAGGGCTTAAATGACATTGATAAAAAGTTATTTAATCTAATCTTATTTATTGCATTATCTACATCTTCGATATTGGCAAACGAAGAAACAAAAACTGAAGCAGAAAAAAATGTCCTGTTAAATGAAAATGAAAAGATCGAGACGAAAAAAACAAAACATGAATTAAATGTAAATGGTACAAAATTAAAGTATAGTGCAACTGCCGGAGTAATTGAAATTAAAAACAAAAAGGAAAAAGTAAGCGCGGATATTTTTTATGTTGCTTATAATTTAGATGTTGAAGATAAAAAAGAAAGACCGGTAACATTTGTTTTTAACGGTGGGCCAGGATCATCCTCAGTTTGGTTGCATTTTGGTGCCGTTGGACCAAGGCGTATTTTGCTAAATGATGATGGAACGGTTCCAGCGCCTCCAACTAAGTTGGTAGAAAATGATTATACTTGGCTGAAATTTACCGATTTAGTTTTTATTGATCCGGTTGGAACCGGTTATAGTCAAAATACTTAGACAGAAGAAAAAAAAGAAAATTACTTTTATGACATGAAAAAGGATGTTGAATCTGTTGGAGATTTTATTCGTTTGTATCTAACAAAAAACAGACGGTGGATGTCGGCTAAGTTTATTGCCGGCGAAAGTTATGGTGGCATTCGTGGCGTTGAACTAGCAAAATATATAAGTGATGAATTTAGTATAGATTTAGATGGTTTGATTCTTATTTCACCGGTTCTTAGTTATGAAGTCTTTTCATTTGATAGTTTAAATAATATTTTACCATTTATTTTGTATTTTCCATCTTATGCAATAGCGGCAAAAAAACATTGTTGTTTGTCTGAAGAGCTAAACAACCGGCCATTAAATGATTTTATAAAGGAGGTTGAAGAGTTTGCTCAAATAGAATATCCATTATTTTTATTAAAAGGTGACGATTCAACTAAAGCTGAAAAAGACTTGTTTCTGGAAAAGTTTAAAAAATATTCCGGATTGTCTGAAGACGTGATTAAGTTAAACAATTTTAAAATAGATCCTGATGAACTTTTTGTAGAATTGCTTAAGAACAAACAAGAAAGGCTTGGGAGATTTGATAGCTCCACATCAGCAGAAAACTTTAGTAAAGAATTTGTTGATCCATCTTCTTTCTGTATGGAGAATGCTTTTTCTTGCGCTGCTAATTCTTATTTTCAAGAAGAACTGGAATTTGATTGTGATAATCCATATAAAATAATAAGCATGAAAGTAAATTGTAATTGGAATTACAGCTCAACATTAAATCCATATACAATGATAAATGTTACCGGTTCTTTGAAAGAAATTATGAATACAAATAGATATTTAAAGGCATTTGTACCTTGTGGTTATTATGATTTGGCAACTCCTTATTGTTCAAATAAGTATTTTGTGAGTCATTTAAATTTGGACGAATCTTTAAAACAAAATATAACAATGGAATTTTATGAGGCTGGACACATGATGTACACGCATGAAGACGTTATTGGCAAATTCACACAAGACATTGAAAACTTTTATGAACAAACTCTGAACCGCACATTTTAATTAGTGCAAAATCAAAAATGAGATAAAACCATTATTTAAAAAGAGGCTGAGATTTTGTTTTCAGCCTCTTTAATAGATTAATTAACTCAATTTCTTGTTTAATACCTTTCCTCTCTATCTTTTAAATATTCCTCTTTTTCAACGCCCAATGCAGCAAAACATGATTCAATAAATTTGCAAATTTCTTTAATTTGAGCTTTAGCAATGGTCTCATCAATATCAGAATCTTCACCATACGCTTCTTCTTTTCTTCTATAATATTCTTCTTCTTCAACTTTCCTCAAATCACTAGCCCAATCTTTCTCTTCATAACCATCTAAATCGTCGACATAACAATCTACACTTTTTGCAAAGGCTAATTTAAGAACAATTCGCATGTACCGAATAAATTGAATTTGATATTCATAATAATTTCTCCAGACAGATGGACCTAAATCATTTTCTATTCTTTCAAAGCGTTGTTCTATTTTTGAAGGAGACAGAGGTTTTAGCTCGTTTGCAACATAATCCGGAAATCCTATCATTCTTGGATCTTCTTTCCACTTAATTCCAAGCAAACTACTAAAAATTTTATAATTCTCACGCAAATACGCGCTAAGAACCTTATCACCTGCTCCTGCATTACTATAATCAAGTCCTCTTAATGCACCTATGTAGTAGAACGTCCGCCTAATCACACGTTGAAACACTGGAGAACCTTCTTCTATCCAATAGCCCTTACTATACAAAAATTGCTCAACATATTTTTCTTTCAAATATTTTTGAGCCAGCTCAGTATAAACTTTATCTGGCAATGCTGGATGCTCTGGTTGTTCTGCAAAAACATTATTGAAAAGTAATACAAAAGATAAACACAAGAAGAAAAATCTCTTTTTCATGTATACCCCTATAAAGATTAAAATAATTAGTAAAATCCAACACATTCAGCAAACATAAACCAATTTGTTCAAATGTCAAAAAAAATATGAAGCCTGAAACAAAAATTCCAGGCTTAGTATTTATATCCAATATTTTTTATTAGTTTTTAAATAGGCGGAAAATGATATGGACGACCACTTTCATCAAATCCAGCCCGCACGCCGCTTGATTTTCGTCTCTCTCTTTTTGGAGCAACTTTTTTTAAACATTCTTGAACAATTTTTATTGTTTCATTTAAAAAAGATAAAATTAAATCGTTTTTATTATATTTTTTGTTAAATTCATCATGAGGAAAAACAGTGATATTTAGTGTATTTAATATTATTTTTATATCGCTATCTTTAGAAAATGATTCTGTTCCTAAAACATCTTTATATAATTTTGATGCAAAAATTACAAAAACTCTTTTTATAACAAAAGCCATAAATAATTGTTGCTCATCAGAATCATTTCCTTCTGAATCTTTCGGTGCAACAATAAGAAAATCTGCCATCTTGTCAAAAAGTTGCTTAATCGTTTTGTTTTGCTTATGCATTGTTAATAAGGATTCCTTAAAACCGGAAAGTTTGTCTTTAATCTTTTCAAAGGCCTGACTTAATTGTGCATTTACTAAAATCTTAGAATCAACTTGTTCTATGTCTTCTGACCCTAGATCACTTATGATATCATTAGTGATTTGCATACGTTCTTGTTTATTAAAAAAATCTTTTGCAACCAAACCACCAAATATTGTTTGAAAAACCAACAAGGCAACGAAAAACAATCTATTCTTCATAAAAGCTTCCTTGTAAGGGGTGAAAAATTTATCAAGTCTGTATCCTAAGCATCACAAGTTTAGAATGTCAACAAAATGGTTGTAATTTAAAAAAGAAATAACCTTATCTAGAAAATTCCGAATTAATATTTTACAATTCTTATTATCTAAACAAAAAATTATTAGGAGACTGTATGGCAAAAAAAATAGCAATCAATGGTTTTGGCCGAATTGGTAAAACCTTTTTGCGAGTTTTAATGACTGATGAAAAGGCATTAAAAGATATTGATGTTGTCGCGATTAATGTTGGTCCGGCAAGCCCGGAACACATTGCGTTTCAATTTAAATACGACTCAATTTTAAATACTTTTCATGGAAATGTTTCTTTTGAAAAAGATTACTTAACAATTAATGATCATAAAATAAGAGTTTTTTCCGAACCGGATCCCTCAAAAATTAATTGGAAAGATTTAAAC
>JAUWHS010000037.1 GCA_030605785.1 bacterium | reverse complement strand
GCAAAATCAAATAAAAGTTGTCCAAAGCACTCTTGAAGAAATTAAAGTTAATAAACCAATTTTATATATTTTTAATAAAATAGATAAATTATCAAAAGAAGAATTGAAAGCTCTAAATCAAAACTTGCAAGACTATGAACCTCACATTTTAATTAGCGCAAAATCAAAAGATGGAATAAAACCACTGGTTGATTTATTGCAAACTTATAAGTTTTAAATAGGGCTTAAATTACATTGATAAAAATTTTTATTTACACTACAAAAGCAGAAAAAGAGCCATTCTTCAATTGGCAAAAGAAGTTAAATTCAAATACAAAAGCTATTATAAGAACAAGACTGGATAGAGTTCGAATTGGAAATCTTGGTGATAGTAAGACCATTAAAAATGGGGGTGGCGTTTGTGAACTTAGAATAAATTATGGGCCAGGTTATCGAATTTATTTTGGCAAAAAAGGCTCTATGATTGTTATACTCTTAATTGGTGGAAATAAAAACAGCCAAAAACGAGACCTTTCCAAAGCAAAACAATATTGGCTTGAATATAAGGAATTAGAACATGAATAAAAGATTATTAGACTATCAAGAAAAATTATTACAAGATTTACAAAATCCAGACGAAGCGCAAGCTTACCTAAATGCAGCATTAATGGATGAAGACCCTAGAATCTTTTTACTGGCATTACAAAATGTTCTTGAAGCTCAATTAAATAACATCTCCAAACATACGAAAAAAACAAATCTTAATCGCGCAAGTTTAAAACGAATGCTTTCAAAAAGAGGCAATCCTAGGTTGACCAATATAATCCCCGTCCTTAATGCCATAGGCCTACAACTTACAGTTCAACCTTATGATCATAAAAACTAAAACAGAAACAACATTGGTAAAACCTTTTTGCGAGTTTTAATTAAACCTTTTTTTTGTTGAATCATAAATTATCTTGCAAATGCCATCAAAAGATATTTTGCAAGGATTTCCCCTCCAAGCATGCCCTTTTTCTTTTGAATGGCGTATTTACCGCTCACTTGTTCCGGATCAACGCTAATTCCAATTCCAAAATTAAGCATTTCTTTATCGTTTAGATTATTACCAGTTGTAATCATCTCTTCTGGTTTAATTTTTAGTCTATTTGACAAAAAGCAAAGAGCTGTTTGCTTATTTGTTTTTATATTTCCAATATCATAACCTTCGCTTGTCCAGAGGCAATAAAGTTCATTTTCTTTATCATGTTTTTTTACAATTTTTTCTATCTCAGGCATTTTATTGGCTGTATGAACTGTGATAATAATATGCTTGGGTTCAAATCCATAAATCTTATCAGGTTTTTCTTTTTTTAATTTTTTTATATCATTTCGAATGTTTGTAAGTTTTTGAAGATAACTTTGATTACATAAAGAAAGCTGTTGCACCTTGCCGTCTATCAAAATAAAATTTCCATTTTCGCCAATAAGTGAAACCTTATCCCATAAGATATCTTCGAGCATATACTCAAGATATAAAAGCGCTCGACCGCTTGAGAAATTAATCCAGACATATTTCTTAAGCTCTTTAATCATTTCTATCATCTTTTTGCTTAATTTGTGTGTTTTTATAGTTAATTTCGTACCGTCAAAACTCTCCCGTAAAAAGGTACCTGTCGGCATAATAACACCATCCACATCAAACGTTACAGCTTTCACATTCTTTCTAATAAAGTCTGGATCTAATTTTTCTAATGGTTTATTTAATTCGTCCATAATTATCCCTATCAGCCTTTATAATTTTGAAGCCCTATTTTTTCTCTTTGGCCAAATATTTTTTGATACTGTATTCTTTTCCCAGAATAATATATTTTCCTCAAGTTTTTTAAGTAATTCTCTGCTATCTATTGTCGCAACACCTACAACTTTATCCGCTCCACCATAATAAAGAAAAATTTTGTCTTCAAGAAGAATTGCGCCACATGGAAAAATAACATTTGGGACAAGTCCTTCTTTTTCATAATCAGTTTCCGGTTCAAAAATTGGCTCATCTGTACGAGCAATAATTCTTGTCGGCTCAGCTAGATCAAGCAAAATAGCGCCAACTCGATAAAAGCCATCTTCTTCGGAAATACCGTGATAAAAAAGAAGCCACCCCTTTTTAGTTTTTATCGGCGGCGCGGCTATTCCAATTTTTTTACCATCCCACATTCCAGCCCTAGGAGAAATCCATCTGTATTCTTCAATCCAAGTATGATCATCAAAATTCAAAGTGGGAATAAACGCTGAATCAATATCATCTCCACTGCGATGAATAATAAAATATTGACCGTTGATTTTTTCTGGAAAAATACAAGCATCTTTATCATCTAGACTAGGCGGTGAGATAAGAACGGGTTTAGCCCAATCCCATTTTTGTTTTATAAAATTCTTTACCAAAATCCAAGTTAAAGCTACGCGAGGTGGATTCTTTCCATCAAAAGCTGTATAGAGCATATAAATTTTGTTGCCAATTTTGGTAAGACGAGGATCTTCGCAACCTGAATTTACTCCCGGTTTCAATTTCTGCTCAAAAGTTTCTCGTGGAACATATACAGGCTGTGGAGAACGATAATCAAAATGAATGCCATCTTGGCTCGTGGCATAGCCTAAGACAGAAATATTATCCTGTGACATCGCCCGGTAAATAAGGTGAACTTTACCATCAAGATAAATAGCTCCCGGATTAAATGTAGCTTTTGATTCCCACGAATGTTTCGGATTTGGAATAATTATTGGATTTTCTTTCGCCCGCCTAAATTTAACTATCTTTTTGCGTTTTAAAAGTTTTTCCAATAAGGCATGGGTATTAATAGTAGCTAAACAACAAGTGGTATCAGTAGCGCCGTAATAAAGACTGATTGAATTTTTTTTCAAAAGAGCGCCTGAGGGAAAAATTACATTGGGCACTAAGCCAATTCGTTCATAATACTCCTCCGGTGTTAAAATCGGCGCTTTAGTTTTGGCAATAACTTTTAAAGGATTTTTAAGATCTAGAAGAACCGCCTCTATACCAAAAAGCCGTTTATGCGAAAAATAATTTTGAATATGCGAATAGATCAAGAGCCAGCCATCTTTGGTTTTAAGGGGTGGTGCGCCAAATTCAACATGGTCTTGCGGCCGACGCGCCAGAGGTAAAGAACATTTTTCAAAATTCTTATACCACTTTTGCCAATAGGTTTCTTCCCAAATCTCTTCTTCTTTGTCGAAAGAAGCCACGCAAATTTTTGACGGCGGTAAATCAGTATGTACAGTCAAAGCCGCCCAAATTTTTCCATTTATTTTTTCAGGGAAAAGCGCCATGCCCTTTGAATTAAACGGAGTAACAAGATGCTTTTCCTGAATTGAACGCAGATCTTTACTTATCGCTACTCCTATTTTAATACCATCAGCCCTAAAAGGATAGGCTGAAAGAGCAGTATAAAAAATATAATATTTATCGCCAAGTTTTGTTACTCTTGGATCTTCGCAACCAAATTTTTCCCAGGGGTATTCAGGAAAGATAAAACGTTTTCGGTCGTGAAAATCAATGCCATCTTTGCTTGAGGCAATGCCAATGTTAGAAATCATAAAACTTGTATTGGCCAAAGTATGATAATGTGGAAGAGAAAGAGCTCGAAAAATAATATAGATTAAATTCCCTTTTTTTATTGGACAACCATTAAAAACCGCCTCTGCCTCCCAAGAGTGAATTCTCTTTGGTTTTAGTATCGGGTTTTTGTCATATCGTTTAATCAACATACTATTTTCTTTCTTTTTAAAGTTTTTAATTTAAGTTTTGGTTTAGTTTCTTTTTTCAGCGATTCTAAAAATTCATCTAAATTGGCATAAGCAACGCCAACATAACTATCAGAACAACCGTAGTAAACTAAAAGGTTCCCATCTTTAATGACTGCGCCGGAAACATAAACAACGCCGGGCTTATAACCATTATTTTCATAATACTCTTTTGGCTCTAGAACCGGCTGCTTAGCTCGATAAAGAATTTTAGTCGGATTATCAAGATCAAGAAGCATTGCCCCAACTTTGTATTTGCTCCAGTCATTATCCATGGCATGATAAAACAAAAGCCAACCGTCGTTAGTTTTTAATGGCGGCGCGCCGGAGCCTCGAAGCCATTTGTCCCAGCAGTTTTTTTGCGGACCACCACTATACAAGCTATTTATATAATTATTATCATCAAATTCTAAAGTATCAACATATTCTATTTGTACATTTGGTTTAAGACTATGAAGAATGGCATACTTGCCATTTATCTTTTCCGAAAAAATCAGCCAGTTTTTATGAACCTCTTTTTCAGGAGAAATCAATGTTGGAACTCGCCATCTCCATCTCCTTTTTAAAAAATCATCAACTTTAATGGAGGTCAAAGCAACACGCAGGCCATTATCACAAGCTGTATAAGTCATATACAAAACATCTTCACCATCTACGCGAACAAGGCGAGAGTCTTCGGAACCACCAAAGCTTCCACCAGACAAGTAGGAGAAAATCTTGAATGATTGCTTTTTTGTTTTATGCTCGTAAATCGGTTGGGACAACCGTTCATCAATAGTAAAGCCATCGTTTGAAACAGCATAACCAAAACGAGAAATACCATCTTTTCCGATGGCTCTATAGAGAAAATGGATTTTAGAATCAAGTAAAATAGTACCAGGATTAAAAGTCTGCCCAGCTTCCCAATCGTTTTCCAACCTTGGCGAAATTATCGGATTTTGCGCTGATTTGATCAAGACACTCTGATTGGTTAGTTTCGGCGTTCTTTTTGTGCTTTTTTTTTTAAAGCCAGCTTTGGCTATAACTGGTTTCTTAGGTTGTTTTATTTTTTTAAAAAACGTTTTTTGGGATATAGATTTTTTTGCATTGATTGCCACCTTTTTCTCTCCTTCTTTTTTTGAACACTCCATTTAACTTCATAAAAAAGTGATAAAAAAAAATATCACTTTCCTTTTATAATATTTCATATGTTCTATAACACCTTCCCCTACTATTTCAATAAAATTATTATTAATGCGGGAATGGGTTGGAAAGCTACTAAAACTTTTATTGACATATTTTGTTTAGACACTGATAATTAAAAAATTATTTTTTTATATTCTTAATAATTTTTTCAAAATTCAAAAAAATTAAAAACAAAAGATAAATATCAATGACTGGAAAATTCCGAATTAATATTTTACAATTTTTATTATCTAAGCAAAAATTTTAAGGAGATTTCGATGACAAAAAAAATAGCAATTAATGGTTTTGGCCGAATTGGTAAAACCTTTTTGCGCGTTTTAATGACCGATGAAAAAGCATTAAAAGATATCGACGTTGTCGCAATTAATGTTGGTCCGGCAGATCCTGAACACATTGCATTTCAATTTAAATACGACTCAATTTTAAATACTTTTCATGGAAATGTTTCTTTTGAAAAAGATTACTTAACAATTAATGATCATAAAATAAGAGTTTTTTCCGAACCGGATCCCTCAAAAATTAATTGGAAAGATTTAAAC
>JAUWHS010000040.1 GCA_030605785.1 bacterium | reverse complement strand
TAAATTATTTTGATTTTTTTCAACCAACATTAAAAGTCTACCAATACCAATTGCGCAACCGATTGATGGGATTTCATTTTTTGCTTCAAGTTCTTTTCCCAGCTCGTATCGTCCACCACCACAAAATGCATTTTGCGCGCCTAGTTCATCACTGCTGAATTCAAAAACAGTTTTTTCGTAATAATCAAGGCCTCGGACAAGTTTGTGGTCAATTACATAACTTACAGATAAAATATCGAGAGTGTTTAATAAAGAGTTCCATTCCATCAAAGATTTTTCAGATAAATAATCGGTTAATTTTGGAGCGTCAGCATAAATTTTTTGACAAATTTCACTTTTGCAATCAAAAATTCGTAAAAGATTTTTTTCTTTTCGTTCTTTGCAAGTATCACAAATTTCATTTTCATGTTTTGTTACAAATTCATAAAGAGCTTTGCGGTGATTCTTTCGGTCTTCAAGTGTTCCGAGGAAATTTAATTTTATTACATAATTATTTAAATTTAATTTTTCACTGAAAAAAGTGTCCAACATTTTTATGAATTGCGCGTCTTGCATTATTGAACTTGCATTAATTAATTCGATATTGAATTGTTCGAATTGACGCCAGCGACCTTTTTGTGGTCGTTCGTAGCGAAACATTGGACCATAACTGAAAACTTTCCAAGGCTTTGCTGTTATGTGATTTTCTAAATACGCGCGCATTGTTGAAGCGGTTTCTTCCGGTCGCAGACAAATACTATCTTCACCTTTTGTTCGTGGTGGAATTACAAACATTTCTTTTGAAACAACATCACTTTGTTCGCCCAAAGAATGCATAAAAAGTTTTGTGTATTCAATTATTGGAGTTTCAATTTTTGAGAAATTATAAATTTGCATGTGCTTTTCAGCTAGTGAAATAACAAAATCATGTAACTTTAAATCTAAAAAATCTTGAGTCCCTTTTACTTTATTAATCATTTTTTAATCCTTATCATTTTTTGATTTTATTGTTAAGTTGCATTTTAACGAAAAAAGGGCTTAGTGTCATATTTTTTGATTTAAAACTAAAAGAGGTTATGAAAAAAGGGCGCAAATTTGCGCCCTTAAAATTAATTTTATTCTAATCGCTGTTGCTTGTTTCTAGGATTATTAGGATCATCTTCATGTTTTCTTTTGTTGCTTTGATTTTCAGTTTTAAAATAGTCATCATTAAGACATGTAGTTATGCCAAATGTGCTTGTTGGCCAATCAAAAACATCTAAATTTACACTTCGTTCTTTCCAGTAGGGATGTTGGTAATATAGATGATCATTATTTTTTTCCCATTCAGAAAAGGATGTATCTTCAAATATTGTTTTCCCTTGTGTTGTTACTATTTCAAAGCTGTTTGTGTATGTTGTTAGAACTTTACTGATATTATTTGTATGTGCAGCTCCTGCAAAAATAATTACATTTTGTTTTTCTGTTTCTAAAATTTTGATGATTGTGTTTATGTCAAATAAGCAAAGTGTTTGATCATATAATTGATGAGCTAATTTTTCTATATTTGAAATAATGAGAATTGCTGTTTGTTTTTTTTCACAATCACTTTTTTTGAGACATGAAAATTTGTTTTCCAATAACATTTCAAATTGTTCTCTTAAGATGTAAGAGATGCTTTCTTCTATAAGGTCTTCTTTAAGTATGTTGCTTATTTTCTTTAATTTTCTCATGGAAAAAGAAAAATCAGTTTTCTCTTTTTCTAAAATGGTGTACAAGTGTAGATACATTTTATTGTTTCTTTTCTTTTTAATTTTTTCATCTAGTTTTTTTTCTAAGTTATTTATAATATTCTCTGTTTCTTTGATTAAGGCTTTAAAACTTGGAATTGTTGGATTAACCTGTAAGTGATAAAGTTGAGCTTTTATAGCATGTAATTGAGATATGATATAAGGTTCATAATGTTCTTCTGTTTCATCAAATAAATAGGAATATTCTTTATAGATTGGTTTATATAATTTATTATTAAGTTCATTCATTATTCTTGAAAGATTGTTGTTTGTTGTTTGAGATAATATATTTATTAAGTCTGAAATAGTTTGTTTTATTTGGTCTTCATCCATTTCTAATTTATTTTTTAAATATTGAATTTCTTGATGTGCTAATATTCTTCCTCCTGTCATTGGATAAAGATAATGCACATAAAAGTTTGTATCTGATGGTAAAAAGGGTTTCTTTACACCTATTAAATTTGAAAAAAATAAATTTTGTGCGTCACAGTCAATATTACGAATTTTTGCCATTTCATTAAAGAATAAAAAAGGAGAAAGTGGAGCTTGATTTTCAGTTTCATTATATAATGTTAGATCCTCTTGATTTTTGTTATGCATAAAAAGGATAAATTTTTTTGATAAATTAATAATTTGTTTTGATATAAATAATTCATCCAATATTATTCTTCTGTTTTCAGTAAATTCAATTTGGGTAAAATTATCTTTTGCCTTTGTTAAATTCCATAAAATTTTTAATTTATCTTCTTCTGTTGGAGTACTAGGATTATAATTTTCAACGAAAATAATGGAAGATTCTTTTGTGTTTGGAAGAAGGCTGTTTGTTATCTTTTCTATTTGTACGGCATTTGCGGGTCTAACTAAATGCTTATCTCCATACAAAAATATATTTTGACCGGTTTGATTATTTTGTAACCAGGTTGCGCTAATTATTTCAGCATTATTTTGTTGCAAATACACAAATGATAAAAGTAAAAAACTAATTTTTTTTAATATATTTTTCATAATAATAACCTTCCAAATTAATGATAACCTCTTATTTTTTAATAGTTAAAATTTTCTAAATGGCACTTTTGCCTTTATCTTAGACATAATTTTATCAATCTCTGAAATTAATTGCAAAAGGTAAAAGTGGTAAAAAACTCTACATTTTTATTGTTTTTGTGGTTTAATGAATTGATTAAATTACTCATTTTTTTAGCAAATTAGACAAAAAGAATAGAAAATATATTAAAATATGATAAAAAATAGTGAAATTTAACTAAAATCGTATCGTAAATTGGAGATTTAGTATGAAAAAAGCAATTTTAGTTCTTGGTGGCGCCGGATATATCGGTTCACACATTTCTTATTTATTATCTAATATTAGGTTACGAAGTAATTATTATTATTTGTATGGACTTTAAATAGACTTGTTTCAAAAAATGTACAAAGAAAAGTGCTTATGCTAGTTTTGGTATATCTAAATTTTTATATGAGAGATTATGAAGTTAAAGTGTTTAATATGGGTTGGGTCAAGCAAGGGTGATCTTTTAAAATTTCCTGAAGAAGTTAGGCGTTGTATGGGTTATGGACTTTATTTGGCTCAAGCTGGTATGCGGTCTTTACATAGCAAAATGCTTAAAGGTTTCGGTGGAGCGAACGTAATTGAAATTAAAGAAAATAATGAATCTGGAACATTTCGTGTGGTTTATACTATAAAAATTGCAGAATTTATATTTGTGCTTCATGCATTTCAAAAAAAATCTAAGCAGGGAATTAAAACTCCAAAACAAGAAATCGATTTGGTAAAAAAAAGGCTTAAGGATGCAAAGAAAATATATAAGGATTTAATTTATGAATAAAAAATTTGAACATGGCGATGATAATGTTTTTGCTGATTTAAATGTTTCTAATTCTGAAGAAGCTTTGGCTAAAGCTGAATTGGCAAGGCAAATTTATTACATAATTAAGAAAAAAAAATTAACTCAGGCTAAAGCAGCGCTTGTTCTGGGAGTTGATCAACCCAAGATTTCAGCATTAATAAGTGGAAAACTTACAGGTTTTTCGCTTGAAAGGCTTTTTCGTTTTTTAAATGAACTTGGACAGGATGTAACAATTAATGTTAAGCCTAAATTGCGCGCGCGAAAAAAGGGTTCAATTAGTATTAGTACGATTAATACTGTTTCAAATTATATTCGTCATTAAAAAAAATAAAGTCGAATTATGAAAAAAGTAATTTTGGTTCTTGGTGGGGCTGGATATATCGGATCACATACTTCTTATTTATTATCAAAATTAGGTTACGAAGTAATTATCATTGATAAATTATTGCACAGTCAAACATTTAATCATCCTTGGGCAAAGTTAATTAAAGCTGATTTTACAAATGAAGAAGTATTGAATTTTGTTTTTGATAAGTTTGAAATAGAAGCTGTAATGCATTTTGCGGCGTTTATCGAAGTTGGTGAATCTGTAAAAAGACCGGCTGATTTTTATGAAAACAATGTTGTAAAAACATTAAAGTTTCTAAATTTTATGATGAAAAAAAAGGTGAAAAAAATTATCTTTTCGTCAAGTTGCGCTGTTTATGGTGACCCAATAAAAATTCCAATGGATGAAAATCATCCAAAAGATCCTGTAAGTCCTTACGGAAAAAATAAACTTGTTGTTGAGTACGCTTTGCAAGATTATGCGGATGCATACGGATTGCAATATGTATCACTACGTTATTTTAATGCGAGTGGCGCGCTGCCGGATCAAAATTTAGGTGAACAACATAATCCTGAAACTCATATAATTCCATTAATGCTACGCGCGATAAAAAATAAAAAAACATTTAAAATTTTTGGAACAGATTATGATTCGGTTGATGGAACTTGCGTGCGTGATTACATTCACGTTTTGGATATTGCGAACGCGCATATTCTTGCATTGCAATATTTAGATAAAAATGGAAAATCGGATTGTTTTAATTTAGGAACCGGAAACGGTTTTACTGTTCAGCAAATGATTAATGCTGCGCAAAAAGTTACCGGTCAAAAATTAATTACACAAAATCATCCACGTCGCGCGGGAGATAGTACCGCCCTTGTCGCGGATTATTCAAAAGCAAAAAAGATTCTTGGCTGGGAACCGAAAAATTCGGATCTTGATTTTATTTTAAAAACCGCGTGGGCTTGGGAGAGAAAGATCCAAAATTTTAAACAAGAAGAACTTTAGTTATTTGCGTTTGAAATTTCTTTCGACTTGATACTTACTGATTATCCAGGTCGTTGGACGACCGTGTACGCAGATTAAACGATTGTTTGATTTTTGCAAGTCATTTATTAATTTTTGCATTTCTTCTTGAGATAAAATGTTGCCCGCTTTGATTGCGAGCTTGCATGAAAGTTGTCCATGTATGTGTTCATTTAGTTTTTTTCTGAAAATTTCAGAATCTAAATTTTCATTTTCATCAATAAAATCACAAATATCCAAAATGTATTCTTTTAAATCATGATTTTGAATTTTTGGAGGGCTTGTTTTTATCGCGATTTGGTTTTGTCCGAATTGTTCGATCTCAATTCCCTGATTAGATAAAAAATCTTTTGTTTGCAAAACATATTTTAAATGATTTTCTTTTAAGTTTATTATTTCAGGGAACATTAATCTTATTCCGTCCTTTTTTTCAAAGTTTTTCAAGAAACCTTCGTACAAAATCCGTTCATGCGCCGCGTGTTGATCAATTATTATAAATTCATCTTTGCCTTCGATTAAAATATAAGTTTGAAATAGTTGTCCAATAATTTTGTTTTGAGGTTGTACTGTTTGTTTTATTTGTTCATTTTGTTCATAAAGGTTATTAACATTTTGCTTTGTAATGTGGAC
>JAUWHS010000030.1 GCA_030605785.1 bacterium | reverse complement strand
GTTTATGATTTTTTAAATAAAACATCTAAATCTGATCATTGGAAAAAATTTAAAGTTGCTTATTTAGATAAATCAAAAATAGAAATGTTATCAAATGATTCTTTTCAATATTTAATCAGAACTGATGAGCAGAATTTTGATAACATTGAAAAACAAAATTTTGTAGATTTAATTTATTTGGATTTAATGGAAGAAATGTTAAAAAGTCCTAAAAAATATAGGAATAAAATTTTTGTATTTGATTTAAGATTTAGGGATAAAATCTTTGTGCGTTCATTAAAACGCAAATCTTTAAGGACAAGGTTTGGGGGAGGGGAGAATCATGGCAAATAATTTTTTGAACAAAACGTTGGTAGCAATTGATATTGGAACAACAAAAATTTGTGTTTTAGTCGCGAGTTTAGATTACAAAGGAAATTTAGAGATCGCGGGTATTGGCCAGGTACCATCACATGGTTTGAAAAAAGGGGTTGTTGTAAACATCAATAAAACTGTGAAATCGATAAAAAAAGCAGTTGTTCAAGCAGAAGAAATGTCCGGTATTAAAATTGAAAGCGCGATTATTGGTATTTCCGGCGGCCATATAAAATCGTTTAATTCAACAGGTGTTGTCGCGATAAGAGGTGAAGAAGTATCTCAGGCTGATATAGATAGAGTTATAGAATCAGCAAAAGCGGTCGCCATTTCTAAAAATCAAGAAGTTCTACATGTATTACCTCAATATTTTCGTGTGGACGGACAAGAATTTGTCCTGGATTCTCTCGGTATGTATGGTGTAAGACTTGAGTCTCAAGTTCATGTAATTACAGGAGCGATCTCTTCCGCGCAAAATATAATAAAAGCATGTGAACTGGCCGGAATAAAAGTTCAGGATTTAGTTTTAGAACAATTGGCTTCAGCTGAAGCGGTACTAACTCCTTCGGAGCGTGAACTTGGTGTTGGTATTTTAGATATCGGTGGTGGAACTTCGGATTTTGCTGTTTATAAAGACGGAAAAATTATTCATACAAAAGTTTTACCTTTTGCCGGAAATCACTTTACAAATGATCTAGCGATCGGACTAGGGATACCAATTAAAAAAGCTGAAGAATTAAAACGTCTTTATGGTTTTGTTAATGAAGAAAGTTATTTAGATCTTGATCGAGATAAAGTTGAAATTTCTTTAGAGTACGATGGTGGAACTAAAAATATTGAAACTTATTCTTTATATGAAATCTTGAATCCTAGAGCGGAAGAAATTTATGATTTACTTTTTGAAGAGATTGCGAATTTTAGATTAAAATCTTTTATGCCATCCGGTTTGGTATTGACAGGTGGCGGATCTTTATTAGCGGGAATGAAAGAAATAGCGTTAAAACGATTTAGAACTCAAGTCAGAGTTGGTATTCCTCAAGAGTTTAATGACAAAACGACGATTCCGGATTTGATCAAAAGTCCTATTTATTCAACCGGTTATGGTTTGTTGCTTTACTCGTTAAGAAAGAAAGATGTTGAGTTTGAATATGGATCGGATGTCTCTTTAGTAAAAAATGTTTTTGGAAGAATGAAATCCTGGGTTTGGGATTTTTTTTAAAAGAGAAGATTTAATTTTTCGGGGGCGGGGATTTTAATGTTTGTATTTTAACCTGGAAAAATTAAAAAGGGGATAGGATGATAGAACTAGACATGGAAGAAAATAAAAATAAAGTTGGAGCTAAGTTAAAAGTTATTGGGGTTGGTGGGGCAGGTGGCAATGCTGTTAACAGCATGATTAATGGAAACGATCTGGATAACGTTGAATTTGTTGTCGCGAATACGGATCGTCAGGCTTTAGAAATGTCTAACGCTGAACACAAGGTTCAGTTAGGCGCGAAAATTACTAAAGGTCTTGGCGCCGGTTCTGATCCTGAAGTGGGGCAACGAGCCGCGGAAGAAGATAAAGAAGCAATTTTAGAACAAATAGCGGACGCTGATATTTTATTTTTAACAGCCGGTCTTGGTGGTGGAACCGGTTCAGGCGCATTGCCGGTTATCGCGAAAACAGCAAAAGAAAAAGATGTTTTATCAATTGCGGTTGTTTCAAAACCATTTTTCTTTGAAGGAAAAAGAAGATTAAATAACGCGGATTCCGCGATTGAAAAATTAAAAGGTGTAGTTGATACTTTAATAGTTGTTCCAAACCAAAGACTTTTGGAAGTTGTTGATCCTAAAATTTCTATGCTTGACGCGTTCGCGAAAGCAAATGACATTTTAAAACAAGCGATTAAGGGAATTTCGGATATTATTTATCATCCCGGTCATATTAATGTTGATTTTGCTGATGTTTACACAATCATGAAAGATATGGGTATGGCATTAATGGGTACCGGTTCTTCTTCCGGTGAAGATCGAGCAAAACAGGCTGCGATTAAAGCAATAAATTCACCATTGCTTGAAAATGTAAAAATTGACGGCGCGAAAGGTGTGTTGCTTAATATTACAGGAAACACTGATTTAGGTTTGCATGAAATTCATGAAGCCGCTCAAGTTATTTATGACCTTGTAAGTGAAGACGCGAACATTATTTTAGGTTCCGTCATTGACAAAGAAATGGGCGATGAAATTAAAGTAACGGTTATCGCGACCGGATTAGAAACAAATGTTGCTGAAGTTAAAGATTTTGAAGCATCTTCTATTGAGAAAAAGGATGAACATCATAATGATGTTCATCATAATGATGTTTCTCAGTCTGTTGAATATTCAGACAAAAATGATAAGGTTGTAACACAAAACTTTGAATCAAAAGAAAACTCAACTTCAACTGAACAAAATGTAGAAGCAAAAAAACTTTCGGATAATGTTGAAGACGCGGCTTTTGATTTATCGGATATGGACACGCCAACCTTTTTAAGAAAAGACGCGGAAAATAAAGAAAGTTCCGCTCAGAATTAGAATTTATGATTTTACACAACGATCCTTCTTTTTTAATTTACTTTGGTGACAAAAAAGATCGTTGTGTAAAGTCTGATCTTAAAACAACAAAAGAATATCTATTACAATTAAAAGAAAATCTTAAATTAAAATCTCTTATTTTTCTAAATCAAGTTCATCGTAATTTCGGTCTTTGTTTAAAAGATGAAAATCAAATAAATGGTAATTTAAGTTTGTTTGAACAAAATGGTGATTTTTTAATTACAAATTTAAGAAATGTAGGAATTGGTGTTGTAACCGCTGATTGTTTGCCAATAGTTTTATACGATCCTATTAAACAAGTAGTTTGTGTTATTCATGCCGGTTGGAGGGGCAGTGTCGCGGATATTATTGATAATGCGATTAATGAAATGGAAATAAATTTTAATGTAACAGCTGAAAATTTAGTTGCTTATATTGGAGCTTGCGCCGGCGCTTGTTGTTATGAAGTTGGTCGTAATTTTACAAAAAATTTAGAAAATTATAATTTTGCGCACGAATTATTTATTCAAAAAAATGGAATATTTTTCAATTTAACGGAACTTAATAAAAGGCTATTGTTAAATCGAGGAATTCTGTTAAAAAATATACATACACAATATAATGTTTGCACGATTTGTTCATCCAATTTTCACTCTTATCGCGGTGATAATAAAACTGATTATCGTCAAGCAACAATCGTCGCGTTGAAATAAAATTAAAAGGAGCTTTTGCATGTTGAATGAGCTAAGGCTATGGCCAAAAAAATTAAAAGATGGAGCTGATATCGCGCATAATTTTCATTTTGAAAATTCAGCAAAACTATCAAAACAAATTACAAAAATCGCGTTTTTTGGCATGGGGGGCTCCGGAATTTCCGGAAGAATTGTAAAAACATTTTTAGATAAAAAAACTAACATTCCATCTTTTGTTGTTGATGGATCAGAAATTCCAAATTTTATTGATGGCAATACTTTGGCAATTGTTGTTACTTATTCCGGTAATACTTGGGAAACGGTTGAAAATTTAAAAGTTTTGGCTGATAAATTTATTCCTACTATTGTTATGACACATGGTGGCAAAGCGGCTGAAATAGCGGAAAAAAATAATATTCCTTTTGCTATTATGCCAGACTCACTTCAACCTCGTTTTTCTTTAGGTAATTGTCTTGGATTTATTCTGACTTTATTTAGTTTGATGGAAATTTTACCAGAGGGTAAAGATATCGTTGATTCATTTATTAAAAATTCTGAAATGTTTATTCCAAAACTTGAAGATGAATCATTTTTTAAAGACTTTTTAAGTTTATCTGAGAATAAAGAGTTTTTTTATTTGTGGGGTGTCGCGAATGATAGTGAAAGCTTTGCGTATAGGGCTCAAACGCAATTTAATGAAAATAGTAAGCTTCCTGTTGTCAGTTCAGTTTTCCCGGAATTAGCGCATAATTTATTAGTTGGGTTTTCAGATTGTAAAGATAATCCTCTGGTTGTTTTATTTTATTCCGAATTTTTAAAAACTCATTTAGAAATTGCTATAGATTCTATGCGCCAAATTCTTAAAGAAAAGGGTGTTGAGCTTTACAATCCACCTGTTTTTGGCGATACTTGGGAAAGTCAGTTGTTTAATATGATTTTATGGTCTGATTTTGCTTCTTATTACTTAGGCAAACGTCGGAATGTTGATATTGTTTCTGTGAAAATTATTGAAGATTTAAAAGCTAAATATCAGCAGAAACAGAAAGATATGAAGTAGGGGTATTTAGAATTATGAAAAAAGATATTCATCCGGAAAATTTTGAAGTTACATTAACGTGTGTTTGTGGTAATTCGTTTAAAACTTTGTCGACATCAAAAGAGTTGCATGTTGATATTTGTTCCGCTTGCCATCCTTTTTTTACCGGTCAACAAAAGTTTGTTGATATTGCGGGAAGAATCGATAAGTTCCAGCAACGTTATGAGAAAACAAAAGCTAAAAAAGTTGCTAAAAAAAATAAATAGCTATTTTAATTTAAATATTTAAAGAGGCGCGCATAAATAAAGCGCGCCTCTTTTGCGATTTTATGTATGTAAAATAAAGGTTTCTTATGATTGATTGGGAATTAGTTAAAAAAGAACACGAAAAATTATCTCAAAAATTATCCAATTCTAATCTTGATAAAAAAGAACGAAAAGATTTTCAGCGAAAATTTTCTCAATTTTCAGAATTATTAGATTCTCATGAACAGATTGTTGAATTAGAAGAAAATATAACTGAACATGAAAAACAACTTCAGGGATCTGATGATGATATGAAGGAACTTTTTGAAGAAGAGATTGTTCAGGATAAAGAAAAATTAAAAGAATTAAACAAGCAATTAGAAGAGCGTTTGTATCCGGCCGATGAAAAAGATGAAAGAGCCGCGTTTTTAGAGATACGAGCTGGCGCAGGGGGACAAGAAGCGTCTTTATTTGCCGGTGACTTATTAAAAATGTATACAGCTTATGGGCTGGATAAAGGTTGGGACGTTTCAATTGTAGATGAACATGCAACAGAAGTTGGTGGTTATAAAGAAATAGTTTTGCACATCAAAGGCAAGAATGTTTATAAACATTTAAAATTTGAATCCGGTGTTCATAGAGTTCAAAGAGTTCCAAAAACTGAAAGTTCCGGAAGAATTCACACATCAACAGTTACCGTTGCTGTATTACCTGAAGTTGATGATGTTGATTTTGACATTAATCCACAAGATTTAAGAATCGATGTTTTTCGGGCAAGTGGCGCCGGTGGTCAACATGTTAATACAACTGATTCCGCGGTTAGAATTACACACATTCCAACAGGCGTTGTTGTTTCATGTCAGGATGGACGTTCGCAAATAAAAAACAAAGCAAAAGCAATGAAAGTTTTGCGTTCACGTTTATTGGAAGCGGAGAAACAAAGAAAAGAAGCGGAAATGGGGGCGTCAAGAAAAGAACAGATTGGAATGGGGCAGCGTTCGGAAAAGGTTAGAACTTATAATTTTCCTCAAAACAGAGTAACTGATCATAGAATAGGTTTGACTTTGAAAAAGTTAGATATTGTTCTTCTTGGAAATCTTGATGATTTAATAAATCCATTAATTGAATGGGATGTTGTTCAAAGACATCAAAAAAGTTTGTTGGAAAAGTAGGGTTTTTTATTTTGCTGTATTGGAAAGTAAAATTATTTTTTTACAGTAAAGATTATGTGTGGAGCTAGATTAAGTAGTGCGGAAATACGATTTTTCATGGTTTTTTTTTCAAGTTTAGCTTGACGTTCAATGTGATCAATTTCAGGCTTGGTAAGTCTTTTTTCAATATATTTTTGAAAGCTTTTTTTTTCCATTGTTTTTTCCTTATTCTAACGTGAATTCGATAATTAATTACTCTATCTTATTGCCTAAATTGTTACTGTAAAACATTGTTAAATAATTTTTTAATATGCTTCAACTTGTTGGAATTTGGAAAGTCTTTTTAAAGTCTTTCTTTATATTATTGAATCAAGAAATTAAAAAACGTTTAAGGTTCGTGTCGATTTGTTCGTTGGGTTTTTAAATTGTTTGACAAGCCACGTAGTGGCGAAGGTGATAAGCCTCGGGTGAGGCACTTTGTGCCGTAACCCGTGGTAATAAATATGACATAAGTTTAGCCCTATTTTATGGGGCGACGGGTTATGGTAACTCATTATAAAGTTTCAATAAAATTTACAAATTCTGCCGCCCCATAAAATGGGGCTAAACTTATGTTATGATAAATTACCACGGGTTACGGTGCAAAGCACCTCACCCGAGGCTTATCACCTTCGCCACTTACGTGGCTTGTCAAATTGATGCAAAGAAAAATTTACAAAAATATACTCAATGGATAACGTACAAAATTAATTATCTAACTCGCGTTAATGTCAATTAATATATTTAAACAAATCTGTTTTAGTAGTATTCTATAAAACGGCATCAAAAAAGTTTGTTGGAAAAGTAGGGTTCATCTGTTATAACAATTAATGTTGTGTGTGATTTGAAAGGTAGTGAGGATAATCCATTTTTTAGGAGAAAGTATGAAGATTTTGTCTTTCAGAAATATAGTTTTAACTCTTTCATTTTTTCTATTAGTTTCTTTTTCTTCTTATGCCGGCAAAAAAACTTATGGTGATGTTGAAGTTACGGAGGTTGTTAGAGTCTATGACGGTGATACAATCACAGTTAACATCGCGGGTTTTCCGGACATAATTGGTGAAGAAATAGGAATAAGGGTTTTAGGTGTTGATACACCGGAGATTCGGGATAAAAATCAAATGATTAAAGAATTTGCTAAATATGTAAGAGATTGTGTGAAAGATTTTCTTAAAGGTTCAAATAAAATTTTTTTATGCGATATGAAAAGAGATAAATATTTTAGAATTGTAGCGGATGTTATAGTTGATAATGAAAGTTTAGGGGTTAAATTAATTGAAGCGGGATTTGCAAAACCTTATGATGGCGGGAAAAAAAATCAATGGAAGGTTGAAGATATTCCGAGTGAACCTTTGAAAAGTCTTGACCAAAAACTTGATATTTCGAGTGAATCTTTGAACCGTCCTGACCAAAAATAAGTTTTTTAAAATTTAAATATTCAATATTTTAATATTCAAGATTTAAAATTTTTACTAAAGTGTTACAGCGTAGTTGTTGTAACACTTTATTTTTTTATAGGAGTAAACTTTTTATGTTTAGCGCTATTAAATCTTACTTAATGACAAACAATCATTATCTAACAATTTTTTCGATATTTTTTATTTTCGTCGTTGCCTTTATTTTTTCTAATAACAAAAAAAGAATTAATTACAAGACAATGATTAATGCTTTGGCGATACAATTTTTGTTTGCC
>JAUWHS010000013.1 GCA_030605785.1 bacterium | reverse complement strand
ACCTCATTCCAACCTAAAAGTTCAAAATGATGGTGAATGGGCGCCATTTTAAATACACGTCTACCAAAACACTTAAATGAAAAAACCTGAACAATAACAGATAAAGTTTCTATTACAAAAATTCCACCCACAATTAAAAGAAGTAATTCTTGTCTTACCATCAACGCCATTAAAGCCAATCCCGCTCCAAGAGCAAGTGAACCAACATCACCCATAAAAATCTGCGCCGGATAAGCGTTGTACCATAAAAAGCCAAGCAGCGCGCCAACCAAAGTCGCGCCAATTACTGTTAATTCCGCTGTATTTGTAAAAGGAATAAAAAGATAACCGGCGAAATATTTGTGTCCCGCAAGATAAGCGATTACAGAGAACGTTGAAAAATTAAAAAGTAATGGCCCTGTCGCTAGACCGTCTAAACCATCAGTTAAATTTACAGCGTTACTTGTCGCGACAATTACTAAAGCGCCCCACGGAATTAAAAGCCAACCTAAGTGAGGAGTAAAATTTTTTAGAAACGGTATGCATAAAACGGTTGGGGGATTAGTAAGAAAATACCATAAGCTAACAACCAACAATGCTGATAAAATTTGAAAATAAAATTTAAATTTAGCGCTTATCCCTCTATGGAACTTTATTTTTTTATAATCATCTAAAAAACCAATAAATCCAAATAAAGATAAACACAAAATAAATAACCAAACATTTATTTTTCTTAAATTACACCATAAAAAAGTATTGATTATAAAAATCATTAAAACCAAAAGACCACCCATTGTCGGGGTATCATTTTTTTTCAAGTGTGTCCCCGGAACCCAATCTCTAACCTTAGATCTAAAATTTTTTTCTGATTTTTTAATAAACCAGTCACCAAACAAAAAAGACAAAAATAATGAAGAAAGAAGAGCCGCGATTACCCGAACACTTACATAATGAAAAAGATTAAAAAATGATAAATGATCCTGTAGCGCTAGAGATAGATGATAAAACATTAAAAAATCTCCAAATAAATAATTTCCATGTGAAATGATATACAAACAGGCATTTGTATAAACAAACAAGATATATTAATATGATGTTTTTGCGAATAATTCTTATCAATCGGGTCTAATTGTAAATATGAATATTTTAAATATAAATAAAAGTTTGGAACAACAATTATTGTTTGACGTAATTGTTGTTGGAGCAGGACACGCAGGAACAGAAGCAGCACACATTGCCGCGAAAATGGGTTCTAAGACACTCCTTTTAACAATAGATGAAAATAAAATAGCTGTTTTACCATGTAACCCATCCATTGGAGGGCTTGGAAAAGGACACTTGGTCTTTGAAATAAGCGCGCTTGGCGGTCTTATGCCTAAACTTTGCGCGCAAACATATCTTCAAGCCAGAATGCTAAATACAAGTAAAGGTCCGGCCGTTCAAGGCTTAAGAGTTCAAATTGATAAATTCGCTTATAGTCAATTAGCAAAAAAAATTATTCTAGAAACCCAAAATTTAACCTTAAAAGCGGTAATGGTTACAAAAATATTATCTGAACAGAAAAAGAACAAAACAATCATAACCGGTGTTCAAACAAAAACCGGCGAAACTTATTTTGCAAAATCAATAATTATTACTTCCGGAACATTTTTAAACGGTGTAATTCATATTGGCAACCAAAATAAAAAGGGTGGACGTGACGGCGAAGAGGCAGTTGAAGGTTTAACTGAAAATCTTGAAAAACTTTTAAACATAAAAATACAACGATTAAAAACAGGCACCCCTCCTCGACTTTTAAAAGAAACAATCGATTATTCAAAACTAGAAAAACAAGAACCTACTCAACTTGATTTTTTATATGAATTTAAGCCTATTAAAACAAAAGAAACTATTCCATGCTTTATAACTCACACAAATGAAAACACTTGTAAAATTATAGATGATAATATAAATGAATCAGCGCTCTACGGTGGATACATTATAAAAAATGGACCTAGGTATTGCCCCGCGATAGAAGATAAAGTTAGAAAGTTTCCACAACGTAAAAGCCATCACGTATTTATTGAACCGGAAAGCATAAGCTCTGATGAAATTTATCCCGCGGGAATCGCGACTTCCTTACCTTTAGAAATTCAAAAAAAATTTGTCAATTCAATACCGGGCTTAGAAAACGCAAAAATCACAAGCCCCGGATACGCGATAGAATATGATTTCGTACAACCTAAAATTTTAAACCACACTCTTGAAACTAAAAATGTTTCCGGATTATTTTTCGCCGGACAAATAAATGGAACAACCGGCTATGAAGAAGCAGCAGCTCTTGGCTTAATTGCGGGAATAAACGCTCACTTAAAAAATAAGAACCAAGATCCTTTTATTCTGGAAAGAACCGAAAGTTACATCGGCGTCATGATTGATGATCTAATAACTTTAGGGATTGACGAACCCTACCGAATGTTTACCTCTCGCGCGGAAAGAAGATTGCTTTTGCGTCAAGACAATGTTTTTTTACGTTTAATGCCATACGGCAAAAAACTAGGAACAATTTCAGAAAAAACTTATAAAAACTTTTTAGATGAAAAAGAAATAATTGAAAAAAGTATTGAATTAATAAATAAACTTGGAACAACAAGCCAAATTTATAAATTATTTAATTCAATTGAATTTGATGATGAAATAAAAGAACACGCAAAAGAATTATTACTCGAACAATTAAAAGATAAAAATCTAAATCTAAATATTTTTTCAGGACGAACATTATTAACAATTCACGCGCAAATTAAATATTCCGGTTATTTACAAAAAGAACAAAAGGAAGCTGAAAAGCTACAAAAATATAAAGATCTAAAAATTCACGCCAAAATTAATTATGAAAAAATGCCGGGACTTAGCCGAGAATTACAAGAAAAATTAAAATTTTATAAACCTGAAAATATCGCGCAAGCGCAATTAATCCCGGGGATCACTCCGGCAGCTATTTCTATTTTAATTTTTCAATCAAAGGCTTTAGAAAAAAAAGAATTAATAAACCGTAGTTAATATTCCAAACCTTTTATCAAATTCTTCTTTACTACAAATAACAGCACTTCTTCTTAATTTTTTTTTGGGGGAAATCTTTTTCTTTGTTTTTTTTTCACCTTCTTCAAGGTTTTGTTCATCTCTATCATTCTTATCTTCTTTAATCTCCTCAGAAACACAACTCATGTCAAAATTAGAATAATGTATTGTCCCGCCATAATTATTTAAATCTATTTCATCTTCTTCATTTTCAGAAGAATAATAAACTTCGGTTTCATCATCACTATCTTCATCAAATTCATCAATAACATCTTCATCAAACATTTTCTGCATACATTTAAAGTTTTCTATTTCTTCAAATAAATCTTTTAGCTCTTGAACCCTGTACCCATAACCACACTGTTCAGCTTTATCCAAGGGTGTTTCTTTTTGTCTGTTTTTACAATTTATGTCAGCTCCATTTTCAATTAAAAGTTTCGCGATTTTAATATTCCCCCGCATCGCGGCAAAATGCAGTGGCGTATTTTTATATTCATCCAAAACATTAACGCTTATATTTAAATCATTCATTCTTGACATCAAAAACTCAGCGCTATCAAAAAAATCATGAATTACTGCATAGTGTAAAAGTCCCCAACTTGATTTATTATCTATACCCATTAAAAGACAAAGTCGATCATTGTCCGTAAGATATCTACAATCCAATATTTTTCTTAAACCTTCAATATTATTTTCATTTAATTTTTTTTTAAAACAATTAATTGTATATTCAGTCAAATGACAAAATAAATTTGAATGCATTAAAATTATTGAAAATAAAAGATATATTTTTTTCATTGATTATTATTCGCTTCTATTTTATGAAATGTATTCTTCAAACATTTTTTTCATTCTTGGACTGGCGATTTCACGTGGTGTACTTCCACCACTACTAGTTTGATCAGGATCAGACCCTTTTTTTAATAATTGTAAACAAATACCTAAGTCATCTTTTTTTGATGCAATGTGCAATGGAGTTTCTCCAGCTTTATCTATTATAAATACAGATGCGCCATTCTTAATTAAATAATCTACAATTTCTTTATTCTCATTATTTGTCGCATAATGCAAAGGAGTATATCCATCTTCATCTGTAGCATCAATATCAACACTTTCATTAACCAAAAGAACAACGGCATCATAAAACTTATAAATAACCGCTACATGCAAAGGAGTCATCCCTAAATTATAAATATCATTCTGTTCGCCTTTTTCAATGCAGTTCTTTACCCATCCAATATTTCCTCTTTGAATCGCTTCAAAAATGCTTGCTTGTAATAAATTAAAAGACATTAAAAACATAAACAATATTTTTTTCATTGATTCCCTTTTCGGTTTTATAAAATAAAAATACCCTTTTTTGTACAATTTGTAAGAGAAAATACAATTACATTTGTACAATTTGAGAGAAAATATAATTACATATAAAATAAAAGGCAAATTAATAAAAAATTACGTTCGTACTATTCGTTTTTCATACGGGACGAACGCATTTTTTTTAAGAAGGAAAATTTCTAATGAATAAAGAAAATAAAATCAGCCTGTTCGCGGCAATTTTAATTACAGTTAACACAATGCTCGGATCAGGAATTTTTATAAATCCGGCGCCTCTAACAAAAATAGCGGGATCATTTGGATTTTTAGGTTATTTCGCGTCAATGATTATTTTGATTCCAATCGTGTTAAGTATTGCGGAACTCGCGAAACTTCATCCAACATCAGGTGGCCTTTATGTTTACAGTGAAAAATACATAAGCCCCCTTGCGGGCTTTATAAGTGGTTGGGGTTACTTTTTAGGAAAAGCAACTGCCGCCGCGTTAATTTCAAAAATTGTCGCGGTATTTTTAAAAAATCGAATAATGTTTTTACAAAATTTTTCAACACTTTTTTTATCATTTCTATTAATATTCTTTCTAATTTTATTAAATATAATTGGCGTAAAAATTGGAGGAAAGATTCAATATTTAATCGCGACATCAAAAGCAATTCCAATCGCAACTGTTATTTTTACCGGTATTACTTATTTTTCATTTTCACATTATCAAAATATAAATTTTCTAGAATCAATTCCACAACTAATTCCCATCGCAATCTTTGCGTTAATAAGTTTTGAAATTATTTGTTCAATTGGTCACTTAATTGAAAACCCGGAAAAGAATATAAAACGAACTATTTTGTATTCTTTCGCGATTGTAGTTTTCATCGCGATTATTTTTCAAATAACAATTTACGCGGGAGTTGGAGAAAGTTTAGCAAACGCAAAAGAACCAATATATTTATTTTTATTAAAAACATTTCAAAACCATCCATTAATATCAAAACTAATTAGTTCTCTTGTAATAGGCTCTCTTCTCGGTGGAGCCTTTGGATCTTTAATCGCAAACAGTTGGAATGTTTTTACTTTAGCAAAAAATAAACATCTTCCGTTTAATAAAGCATTAACAAAAATTAATAAAAAAAATGTTGCCTGGGTAAGTTTATTATTTGAAGGAGTGATTGCTTGTCTCTTGTTAGCAATAAGCAAAAAACAAATACCACTACAAAGCATGGCCGTTTTTTGTATTGTTGGATCTTATATGTTTAGTTCAATTTCAGCATTAATCGCAAACGCAAAAAAACCGTTAAATAAAAAGATTGTTTCTACCCTAGCAATAATAAGTAGTATTTATGTAATGTGGCTATCACTAAAAAATCTATATTTTTACGGAATTTCATTTTCATTTTTAAGTATTTTTTTAATCGGAATAATTATCGCGTTTCTTAGAAATCGAAAAAGAAAAACATCTTAACTCAAACCCTTTTCATTACAATTACAAATTTATTTACCTAAAAAGTTTTATTTTCTAGGATAAATAAAACTTACAATACCGATACAAAAATAATTGGTGTTTGTATTTCTAAATTAAAGGGGGAGGGAACCATGAATAAAGTAATTAATTTGCTTACTTTTTCTCTTTGTTGTTTGAACGCATTTGGAGGAACTCCAAATGAACACGAAACTTTAATTCAAAATGAAGAGAATCAAGAAACTATTCAGTTAAATCAAGAAACTTTCACAAATTTAAAAAACGCTATAGAACAACAAAATATCCCCTTAGTAGAACAAATACTTTCACAAATAAGCGACAATGAAAAAATTATTTATTATTTAGAAGATGAAAATGGAGAACCACTAGCCCATAAAGCTGTAAATAAGGAAAATTCTAGTTTAATATCCTCCTTCTTTAATCAACTTCCCACAAAAGATCAAATAAGGTTAGTTTTAATGTGTCCAAACTCTGATGGAAAAACAACTTTGAAAATAATATTTGAAAAAGGATTTGAGCTTAGATTATTTTTATTAGCTGAATCATTTCAAAAACACCACACAAAAGTGTTCCACGTTTTTCAAGAAATCATATCGAAAGAACCTATTCGACCGGAAGTCGTTCCGGATTACAAAGAATAATTAAGGACTAACCTGTAATTGGATTCGTAATGGCTTATTAAGATCAACAATGGAACCCGCCATTGGTTTTTGATCAATAACAAAGCAATCTTTCTCGTCACAATTTTGGCCATAATCTTTTGCATGCAAAATTTCTAATGAAATATTTTCGTCATTTAGGTTTTGTTTAACTTCATCTAGAGAAAAACTTTTAAAGTTTGGCACAACAAATAAGCCGTTTTGTCCTGAAGAAATATAAGTTATTAATTTTTGATTTTGTAAAATTTGGCCTTCTTGTGGGCTTTGAGCAATACAATTATCAGAAGGAAAAATAGATTTAAGCCAATAACTTTTATTTTGAATTCCCGATTTTTTAGTTCTTAAATTAATTTCCTTATGAGAAAAACCTAAAAAATTAGTCGCTGTTATTGGTTTTGGTTTTTTAGAAATTGTTACTAAAATATTTTGATTTGGTTTAATTTTTTGATTTGATGCCGGAATCTGTTGCAAAATAACACCTTGCGGTAAATCCGGATCAACCTGTTCTCTCAAAAGTTTTAAACTTAAACCTTGGTGAGAAACATCTTTTATACAATCTTGTAAATTTTTTCCAATAATATTTGGTACAACGATTTCTTTATTTTGCAAAAAAATATGAAGAATGAGATATCCTGAAATAAAACCAATAAATGGAATTATAAATAAAATTGAACTTAACTTGTTTGAAAACATAAAAAACCTTATAAAAAGATCTCAAAAAATATAGCGCAAGTAAATTTATTACTCGCGCTTTATTTTAACACTAAATCAATAATTAAAAACTCAGGCATACTTGTAAGCCGGATTTTGTATTCCAATTAAAAAATTGAAATGGCAACCATTTATCTAAGCGACATACCCGCAAACACAAAAGAACAGAAAACTTGTGATTTGCTTATTTTGTCTTGCTCCAAATGGGGTTTACCCACAAATGCATTACTACATTTGCCCGTGCGCTCTTACCACACGTTTTCACCCTTACCCAAATATAAAATTTAGGCGGTATATTTTCTGTGGCACTTTCCGTAGGCTTTCGCCCCCCTTACTTGAACATTGTTCTCATAAGGCATTTGTTCTGTTTCGAGTCCGGACTTTCCTCCCTATTTAAAATAGTCTCTATTTAAAATAGCCTCTATTTAAAAATAGAGCGATTGCCCCATATGCCCAAAATTATCAAAGATAATATTTCTATAACTAAATTAATCAAAAAGACCTTAAAAGTCGAACGCATCGAAACTTCATTTAAATAAATAAGCTTTTTTAATAAATAATCTGAAAAAAACACAAAAAACAAGAAAAAACACTGTAATAGACGAGGGAAATCAATAACTCGCTGCAAATGATTAAAAATCAAAATTAATGGTAAAAAATAAATTAAACTTAAGCCAAATCGACCACTTATTACTTGATCTTGCAACAAAAGCAAAAATAAAGGAAAAATTGTTGTATCAAAACCATAAACTCTATCCGTATTGGAAAAAAGCTTAAAGATGAAATAAATTAGCAAGGTATGAATAATCCATGAATTTAATAAAGCAAAGAATATAAAATCTAAAAAAAAGAAAATTAAGGCATACAACATATTTATTTGCGAAATTAAAAACTTAAGAATTTTTATAAATAGAAATTTTAAACCCTAACATAAAAAAAGACCAGAAATTTTAAAACTTCCGGTCTTCTTTATCATCAATCTGACTTTATTTCTTTCTTGCTTTCATTCTAACTTTGCCAGATTTTAATTTTCTTGCTGTTTTCTTCTTGGCTACCTTTTTCTTAGCTACTTTCCTTTTTGCTTTTTTCCTTGGAGCAGCTTTTTTCTTGGCTACTTTTTTCTTAGCTACTTTCTTTTTTGCCTTTTTCTTTGGAGCAGCTTTTTTCTTAGCAACTTTCTTCTTAGTTACTTTTTTCTTTGGAGCTGCTTTTTTCTTAGCAACTTTTTTCTTAGTTACTTTTTTCTTTGGAGCTGCTTTCTTTTTTGCAACTTTTTTCTTCTTTAC
>JAUWHS010000088.1 GCA_030605785.1 bacterium | reverse complement strand
TTTTGTTTGTTTTTAAACGAGAAGGTAATAACTTTTTGATAATATCCGTAACATAATTGTTTCGATCTTCATTTATATCACAATCCATATCGTAAAAAAATTGGTCAAAAAGATTAATTTTAAAATCTAAATATTCTAAACCGGTCAAACTTTGGTCTTTATCAAAAAGATATAAATCTAAAATATTTAATTTTGTTTTTGATAATTCCCAACAATCAGCAAAAAACTTTAATTTTCCATTCTCATTTTCCTCTGCGCTTTTAAAATAAAAATCTAATTGTATCTTTTTTTTATCCGGCAAAATAGATTCCGGATATTTGTTACTAAGTTCTTCCAGTTCTTCTAATATCGAATTTATTCGCTCACACGGCTCATTACTTTCAATATCATGATCTTTAACAACATCTTTTGCATCTGCCAATTGCTCTTCATTTTCAGACAATAAATTAGGATCAACCGCAACATTATTAGCAAAACTTTTAAATGAAACAAAAAACAAAAGAATAAAAAGAATACTTAAAAACTTTTTCATAATATAACAATCGCCCCCAAAAAAAATAGTGTAAGAGATGCCGCACAACCACCCAACAAAAGTACAACACCCTTACACATCCCCATATTCCCCCAGCCCTTTTTTAATCTATTTAGAATGTAATTGGAAACTCGGGAAATATTTTTTTAATTAATAAATTTAAAGCTGCTCGATTGTTCCTGATGTAATCAGAATTCGCGGCCAAAAATTCCAATCTTTTAATTAACACTTCTTTAATTCCCTGATATTCGGAAATTTCACTATTTACCAATCGCATAAACTCGTTCATTTCTTTATTTTTTTGCAAGTAAGTCATAACAGAACTTACACATTGTTTTCCGGTAACAATGTATCCAACTTCAGCCTCAAGCGCGCGAACTCTTTGTTGTTCTTCAGAATTTAAATCTTGGATATTTCGCAAACTAATTAATTCAGAAACTTTTTTATTCTCATCACGAATTTTTTGAGCTTCTTGCTCTAAACTATGCATTCTTAATTCGTATTGATTTCTAGCTATTACAAATTTAAAATTTTCAATTCGTTTTTTAGATGGATCTAAAATTATTTCAACCTGATTCCAAATCTGCCTTAATTCATGATGAAGGATTTCTACTTCTTTTGAATAAGCCTGAGCAATCTTTTCTCGTTTTTGTAGTCTGTCCTGCAAACTTAATCCGGAATCATCACGACCTTTAAGTTGTTCTCCTTTTTCTTTTAATTCTGAAATAGCATCTTGCAATTCCTTAACATCTTGATCTTCAAACTTCATTTGTACTTCTAATTCCTCAAGCTCTTTAATATCAGCTAAAACTTTTTGCAACTCATCTTTTTGTGGTTTAGCATCACTCTGTTTTTTAGCTTTTTCAATTTTGGAAATTAAAAAATTCTTTTGTTCTTGTATTTTTTCTTTCTCAGCAACTAGTTTAAGAATCTTTTTTATTTCTTGTTCACCTTGATTATTAAGCATGCTTGATTCGGAAATAAGATTCTCACATTCTTTTTCTTTTTTTCCTAACTCATTAAGCTCTGCTTGCAACCCTGAAACTTCACGATTTACCGCAAACTCTTCGTTAATATTTTTTAAAGCTTCTTCAACTCTTTGCTTAGAATCTTTACCACCCCGCGTTTGTAAAAACTTATCAATCTTTGCAATTTTGCGTTGTTGTTCATCAAGTAATTTTCTTAATTTCACATCTTGTGTCGCGTTTTCTTTAAAATAATTTGATCTTGCGGATTTATAATCATTAAAAGTTTGCATTAAAGAAGAGATTAACAATCTAAGAGTTTGAGTTGCGCCAAATTTATCTGTTACATACAAAATCCACGATTCATCACCATCTTCAATTTTTATAACACTTGGAAAAGTTGAAACTCGCAACGCTTCCTTTTTTAAATTCTCTAATAAATTTGAATTTTGTACTGAACCAAAATCCTTAAATCCAACAAGCTTACTGTTTTCCATATTTTTAAATGTTTCAAAAACTTCATAAGATTCTTGTTGTAATTCTACTCTTTCTATTGCTTTGCTCATTTCAGAAACAAAATTAATATTTTTAATATTTTTAATATTTTCAAATACCGCGTTTGCTTTCGCTTTATCATTAAAAGTAAAACCACTTACTGAAACAATTTTATTATTCTTATCAATTTCATTTATTGATCCACCACCGGCAAAAACATCAAAAATTTCATTCGCGAAAATCATTAAACTTGGTGAAGCTTTATCAATTGAACTAATCACCCATGATGGCAAATAAGAAGAAAGAGTTGTATTCTCACCTAAAAGCTTGAACTCTTCTGATTGAGACAGTCTGATGAACAGCCTTAACAAATCGGCCTGAATTTTTTCTATTCCTATAGAACCAATTTTTTTTAAAAGAAGAACAGTTTTTAACGAAAACAGAATTTTTGGAGTTAATTCCATTTTTAATAACTTATCCAATACAGGAATGTTTTGCCCAATTTGTTGCGCATGATCTTGAGCAACTGCTTTACCAAGTTCTAACATGAAATTATCTTGACCATTTTTTGAACCTGAAGCAGTTCGCAACTCAGGTTTAATAGAAACCAATGGAGAAAACAAATCCCCGGAACCGGCAAAACCCCAGTCATAAACAATCTCTTGATCTATTCCCGGAACTTGAATACTAAACTTTGAAGTAAGATCAAAATCTAAATGCTTAACATCTTTGATAATACGCTCAAAAACTTGAGAAACAAAAGAAACTCCTGATGTCGCAGAATCATATAACTTCACAACATCACCGGAATCAACACCGGCTTTAACTCCGATATCAGCCACAGGCTCAAGAACAGGATATAAACCTGTATTCAATTCATTAGACAAACAAATATTGTTCAAAGAAAAAAGAGACACAAAAGCTAAAATAATTCTAACTTTATTATTCTTCATAGAAATCCTCCAAAAGTTACATAAAACTTTGGCTAAACATTTAAAATAAAAATTTTGTGTTATAAAATCGATCCCCCCGGATCTATAAATAACCTGCAAATACAAGTGTAAACTAATATAGGATTATAACATTACAAGCAAAATTATCAATTCAAAGGCTTATAAACATCACATGAAAATTCCATTTGAAAAAAGATAAATTATTAGTAAATTGTTAATTCTACAATTGCAACATAAAACCAATTTATTAACTATTTAAACTGGATATTTATGAAAAAATTAATAACCCTCCTTTTATTTTTAACACTTAACATACCAAGCATTAAAGCTACAAACATCGAACTTAAACCATTAATTAAAACAATAAAAGAAGCCACTCAAGAAGACAATCAACTCAAAGAAAAACTAAAACCTCTTCTTTTTGAACCAAACCCTAAAAACCTTCCTGATTCAATACATCAACAAAATGGCAAAGAAATAATTAGAGAAGAACTAAAAACAAAACACAACGCGACTGAACACACTTTAAAATCAAAAGACGAATACAAACTTTCAGCTCTTTTTGTAAAAAACGAAAATGCGCCGGTAAATATAATTTTTTTGACCGGATATTTTCATCAATACACACCAACAAAAGAATGGTGCGCTCCATTTGTTGAAATTCTAAACTTTGATGGTGGCCAAAAACCAAACTTTTTAATGTTTGACTGGGCAGGTTACGGAGAATCACCGGGAGAAAACAGATTTTTAAGAAAAAATGCTTTTGGTTCAAAAGCTTATAAACAAGTTCAGGCAGCTATTGATTTAGTAAGAAAAGATAATGATAAACCTATAATTTTACACGGATTCTGTTTTGGCGCGGCAATGGCAATGCATACAACACTTAAAGCAAAAAAGAAAAACCATACAATGCCTGATGCATTAGTTCTTAGTTCTGTCTTCGCAAACTTTGAAACTCTTCTAAACCAAGCGGTAAACCAAAAAAATAATTGGTTCTACAAAAGTGTTTTATGGATGGGTTTTGGTAAATGGTGTCTGGATTATATGATGAACGGAAGCATGTTTTTAAAACCGATTGAAATGATACAAGAAATTGATATCCCATGCCTTTTTGATCATTATGTCAATGATCCATTCGCACACTTTGATGAGGGGATAAAAGTTTTTTATAATAGTGATCTAACTAAAAACATGTTTTTAGCAAGCGAAACCGGCAAACACGTCAGAATTCATACAACAGCTCCATATCAATACCAACAAGCTTATGAAGAATTTTTACAAAATTGTGGATTTATAAGCTAATTTTTCCATTTCTTGTGTAAAAATCGAACATACCCTGAAAAAATCTATAATCTCATGTTAGAATTTCTATCATCACATGATAGATTTTTAAAAGGAAAAAGATGTTTCAACGCCACTTAAAATCAAAAATTTTGGACGCAATTGAATTTATGCCTGTAATTTTGCTGCGCGGCGCGCGGCAAACAGGAAAAACAACCCTGGTTAAATCAATTGCAAAATCAGAAAAAAAATTAAATTATAATTATTTATCTTTTGACCACTTACCAACATTAATGGCTGCAACAAACGATCCTATTAGTTTTATCTCCCGCATAAAAAAACCTGTAATCTTAGATGAGATACAAAGAGTACCGGAATTATTTCTTCCAATTAAAAGTGATGTAGATGAAAACAGAATTCCGGGACGATATCTTTTAACAAGTTCAGCTGATCCGTTGCTTATTCCAAAACTGGGAGATTCTTTAGCCGGTAGAATGCGATTACTAACTCTTTGGCCTCTTTCTCAAGGTGAAATTGAGGGTAAAAAAGAAACGTTTCTTGATCATGTATTTAGTCAATCTCCTTTTTCAACAGCCAAAACATTTCCTTGTTCTAAAGATGATTTGTTATCTCGAATGATTAAAGGTGGTTACCCGGCTCCACTACTTATGAAAACTGAAAAACAACGGAATGATTGGTTTAACGATTACATCTCTCTGGTACTACAAAAAGATATTCTTGATTTATCAAAAATAGAAAACATAACCCAAATGCCAAACTTAATGATGCTACTTGCATCCAGAGTTGGAGGATTATTAAATACTGAAGAAATTTCGCGATCAATTAAATTGTCCGCAATGACGTTACAACGTTATATAGATTTGCTGAAAACATTATTTCTAGTTTATTTGTTACCACCATGGCATAAAAATTTAGGTAAACGTTTAGTTAAATCACCTAAAGTTTATTTAAACGACACAGCGCTTCAACTTTATCTACTTAATATTGATCTTGATAGATTAATAAAAGATCAACATATCATTGGAAAAGTTACGGAAAACTTTGTTGTTCTTGAAATACTAAAACAAATATCCTGGTGCAACATAAATATTGAAATGTTTCATTATCGTGATTACTCAAATTATGAAGTAGATATTATTTTAGAAGGCCCCGGCGGTGACTTGGTGGCGCTTGAAATTAAAAGTAGCCAGACAATATTAAGTGATGATTTTAAAGGATTAAGAAAATTCCAAGAAATTGCGGGATCAAAATTTCTTCAAGGCATTTTACTTTATACAGGAGAAAAAGTTATTCCGTTTGGAGAAAAATTAACGGCTGTACCAATTTCTGCTTTATGGCAATAATAACTTTAAATAATTTTAAAATTGATGATCTTTTGAAATATTTTCAAAAAGGTTATCCAGCTTTCTTTTGTATTTTTTAACTAATTCCGTTTCGTTGCAATACCTAAAAATCTTAACTCCGCTTTCCGGATTCAGCATTACATCTTCATCTAACAAAATTCTAAACTGCATAGAATCAATATTTTGATATGTACTAGAAGAATGAGAAAATTGATTAAGATAAGATTTCAAAAAAACTTCGTGGCTATAAAGCAAACACTTCTCTGATAAAGGCTGCAAAGAAGATCTTATAAAATCAATTAAACGTTCATGTTGTAATAACTTACCTAGACATTCTAACGAAATTCCACACCTGGCATAAAAACCTAATTTGGAATAATGTTTCGCAAACCTAACATTATTCCTGATATATTGATCAAACTTAGCAGAAAGCCATTTTTTCTTTTTTTGATATTTACCAAGATCTTTGGAAGCTTTTTCGTCAATATTGTTGTGATAAAGCTTTCCACCGGGAACACATCTATAAGAAATTTCATCCACAATTTTTTTAGGAACAAAAATTTGTAAAAGTACACCGGTTTTATTTTCTTCATAAGTTGAAAGTAACCCCATTAATTCATGTATCGGTCTTTCATATTTACAATTCAATTGAAGATTAAAATGTTCAAAAATATTTTTAGCTAAATTAAAAATATCAACCCAAGCAATACTGTCTGAACTTAAAAAATATTCAAACGAACATTCTCCACCCCGAATCATAGAGGTATTTCCAAATAAAAATGGATTAACAGCTAAAAGAATTTTATAAATGTGATCTTGCCCATCAAACCAACCTGTAAAGTTTTTCATTTCATCTTTGTATTGACCCAAAAACTGCTCAACATTTTTAAATTGTTTATGATCATTATCCGGAATTCGAAGCATAACAAAATCTTTTAGTGCCTTTTTGCGGACAAGCTCATTGAACCTGGCAAATAAATCTTGAATTAGCAAAAACTCTCTTTTTTGACCATGATAAAAAACATAATAATCATCTTTTAGTTCAAATTCTTTTTCAATTGGATCAACAACAAAACTTGAAAAGGCGTCCTTACCCAAAGATTCAAACCTTGATTGAAATAGGCCTTCCTCAGAAACTTGTTTTCGAAGCTTGTCATCATTCAAATAGGAAAGAGTTTGAGTATAATCTTCATCTTTAACTTCAGAAGAAACATGAAAAGATAATTTTTTAGACTCCGGATCTTGATCAATTGTCACAATTGGTTCAGTAAGCAAACCATTGTCAAGTTTCGAATTGACAATTTGAAATGACAAAACAAAGATAAAAGATAAAAATAGAATAAATTTTAATTTTTTTACAAAATTAACCACCATTTTGTAACACCCCATTTATAACCACCAATTTATAACAACCATTTTTTTATATAAATAAACTTAGCACATTTGGATTTGCCCTGCAAAAGGGGTAAACAAGTAGCCACCGAAATTTTCAGTGGCTATTTTAAATTAAAAACTTACAAATAGAAACATTAAGAAACAATAACCGCTTTTTTCTCTTTTTCCAGATCCTTTTCAACCATATCCAGATCTTTAAAAAGTTCATTTAATCTGCGATCCTCGTTCGCGACCGCATTTTGCTCAAATTCTAATTCTTCTTCAACTTTTTGTTCTTTGTCCCCCTCAACCTGTTTTTCAGCGAGACTTAACTCTTGTTTAAGTTGATCAATTTTCAATTGTAGACGTTCTTTTTCCTTTTTGTTCTGTCTTAAAAGAAGTTGTAACTCCAAATTCGCTTTTTCTTTATCGGTTAAAGTCTTTTTAAAATCGGCAAGTCTTTCTTCAAGTTTTGCTTCAAGCTTTAATTGTGTATCTTTTTCATTCTTTTTCAGTTTTAATTCAAAACCTAAACTCGTTTTTTTCAAATCTTTCAACTTACCTTTAAATTTATCTTCGACCTTTCTGCGTGTTTGTTCCGTTTGATTTTTCAATAAAAGTTCCAGCTCAAGAATCTTTTTATCTTTTTTTATAAACTTATTTTTAATTAATTTTTCTAACCTATCTAACATTCCATCTTGTTGTTCCAACTCTTTTTTTATTTGTTTTAATTTTAAAACTAAATTTTGAACAATAATTAAATCAACACCAAAATCTTTTTGTTCTTTTCTCAACTGATCGATAACATTGCTTATAATCTCTTTTATTTGATCATAATTAACACCCAACTCAATATCGGTAATTACACCCTCTTGCATGTTCTTTTGAGTTATTGAATTAATCTCATACAAAACCAAAAGTTTTATTTTAGGTAACAATTTTTTATCAAAACTAATTTGTTTGCTCTTCTCGTCAATTATTTCATCCGCTATTTTTTGAGCTTTTACAACTCCGGCTATTGATAATTTTTTTTGTTTCAAGGCGTTATAGTTTGAATCAAAAAAATACTCTGTATTGCTCAAAGCTTTATTAAACCATTTTTTTAGCTCTTCAAAGCGATTTTTAAAATCTTGACGTTCCTCCTGATCACCCTCACCCTCAATTACAATTTTGCTTAAAAATTCAAGGTCATTAGAAAAATCAACATCAACTTGTTTTTTCCAATCATTTGAAATTTTTCCATAAGGTTTGTCTAAAGCTTTTTCTCCTGTCACCTTTTCTTGCTCTGAATCATCTTCAATCTTTTTTAACGTCTGTCCCGTTTCATTTAATAATTTATTTGTTTGAGTCTTTAACTGTTCAACAGCCGTAGCTATATTTTCGAAACTTGCTGTAATTGGAAAAAAAATTAGAAACAAATATATGATAATTAAAAAATTTTTACTCATTCCAATCCCCTTTAAACCTTAAATATTACAAAATCTAATCTTTTCCTACTCTAGAAAAAGCTCCTGTTTATTACAATAGAATTATCTATTTGAATGAAATTATTATAAAATATGCAAAATATTGGCAAAAATTGGTTAAAATGATTATAGCAATTTATATAATTTCAAATTTGCTTTACACTCATACAGTGTAAAGATAGCCTTTGGTTATCGAATTTATAAATAATTAATAAGAGAAAGACTTATGAAAAATATTATAAAAAAAATAGTTTTAGCAACTGTCGCTATTCTTTTTTTAACATTCATTTTTACGGACAATCCAATAAGAAATCATTTTTATGATTGGACAACAGAAAAAATTGAATTTCTACCAAAAAGAAACGAACACTGGGTTAATGTTTTTGTCCATGGTTCCTTCAGTTCCCTGCTAGGTTTTCTAAGCCTCAAAAACGTTGTAAATGATAATGTTGATGATACTAATTACAAAAAACTAACAAACAAAATGCGTCAGGATTCATTTTTTTATAACAATCAACCAATGTTAAAAGAAGGTCTTATAAAAATAGAACCAACATTTGATGTAAAAAAAATAAAAAACACAAAACTTGTCGCGTATCCAATAATAAAGGCATACCAAACAATTGCTGAAAAAATTATGCCTAAACATCAAGTCAACCATTTTTATACTTATGGGTGGAGCGGTCTTTTAAGTTTAAGTTATAGAAGAAAAGAAGCTGTAAGATTTTTTAATGAATTAAATACCGAAATAGAAAGATATCAATCAAAAGGAATTACACCAAAAATAAGAATTCTGTCACACAGCCATGGTGGAAATCTTGTTTTAAATCTTGCCGCCGTAAACAAAGTTTTAAGTTCAAATTTATTAGAAACAAAAAAAACTAAACTTTCCAAAAATCCGGAAAAAAATGAATCACTTATTAAGATGGTTGAAACAATTAAAAATTTAGCCACAACATCACAAGAAACAATAAATAAAAAAGGACAAAAAATTTGGGACTATATTCCAACAAAAGCGCCTATTATTTTTGATGAAGTTGTTTTTTTTGGAGTCCCTGTTCAACCGGAAACAGAACCTTTTTATTTTAATAAAACATTTAAGAAAACATACTTATTTTATTCTCAAGAAGATCACATTCAAAAGGCAGACTGGGTTACATCCAAAAGACTTTATAGTGAACAACGATTAAACAATCTAATCAAAAAAATTAAAAAAAATAAATTTATTCAAGCCAAGTTAATGATTGGCCGAGAAGTAAAAAATGACAGATTACAAAAAATTGACTTAGATCTGGAAGAAGAAAAACCAAAAGAAAATCAAACCTTTTTACGAAAAATTTTTGGTGGTAAAAAAATGTTTAAACGCTTTATTGATCCAACACACACAGAATTATGGTGCACATCATGGACGCAGGAATCTGAAAAGAAAAATGATCTCTTTGGACCATTTCCAATCGCGATTCTTACATCGGTTCTTATAAAAGCAATAGAAAATTTAAATTTAAAT
>JAUWHS010000012.1 GCA_030605785.1 bacterium | reverse complement strand
TTTACCATTTTGTTGATGCGTTGAATCAGGAAGATTTTTAGGGTTTGGTTCAAAAAGAAGAGGTTTTAGTTTTTCTTTGAGTTGGTTGTCTTGTGGTATTACCTTCTTTATTGTTCTGATTAGTGGTTTAAGTTCAGTGTCTTCAGCTTTAATGCTTGTTCTGTTAAGTGTTAAAAATAAAAGGAGGGTTATTAATTTTTTCATAAATTTCCGAATTAAATGGTTAATGAATTGGTTTTATGTTGCAATTGTATAATTAACAATTTACTAATAATTTGTCTTTTTTCAAATAGAATTTTCATGTCCTGTTTATAAGCCTTTGAATTGATAATTTTGCTTGTAATGTTATAATCCTATATTAGTTTGCACTTGTATTTGCAGGTTATTTATAGATCCGGGGGGATCGATTTTATAACACAAAATTTTTATTTTAAATGTTTAGCCAAAGTTATATGAAACTTTTGGAGGATTTCTATGAAGAATAATAAAGTTAGAATTATTTTAGCTTTTGTGTCTCTTTTTTCTTTGAACAGTATCTGTTTGTCTAATGAATTGAATACAGATGGTTTTTATCCCGTTCTTGAGCCTGTGGCTGATTCTCAACCTAAAGCCGGTACTGAATTCGGTGATGTTGTGAAGTTGTATGATTCCGCGACATCGGGAGTTTCTTTTGTTTCTCAAGTTTTTGAGCGTATTGTCAAAGATGTTCAGTATTTAGATTTTGATCTTTCTTCTAAATTTAGTATTCAAGTTCCGGGAATAGATCAAGAGATTGTTTATGATTGGGGTTTTGCCGGTTCCGGTGATTTGTTTTCTCCATTAGTTTCTATTAAACCTGAATTGAGAACTGCTTCAGGTTCAAAGAATAGTCAAGATAACTTCATGTTGGAACTTGGTAAAGCAGTTGCTCAAGATCATGCGCAACAAATTGGGCAAAACATTCCTGTGTTGGATAAGTTATTAAAGATGGAATTAACTCCAAGAATATTATTCTCTCTTAAAACGGTTTTACTCCTTAAAAAGTTTAATTCTGTCGGAATAGAAAAAATACAAGCAGATTTCTTAAGGTTATTCATAAGACTAGCGCAATCAGAAGATTTTAAAGTTTTGGGTGAGAATGCAACACTTTCTTCATATTTACCCTCATGGGCAACAGGAGCTATTGAGAAAACTTCACCAAGTTTAATGATTTTCGCGAATGAAATTTTTGATGTTTTTGCCGGTGGTGGCTCAATAAATGAATTTGATAAGAATAATAAAATTGTTTCAGTTTGTGGTTTTGTTTTCAGTGATAAAAAGAAAGCAAATGAAGTTTTTGAAAAAATAAAAAATATTAAAAATATTAATTTTATTTCTGAAATGAACAAAGCAATAGAAAAAGTAGAATTACAACAAGAATCTGACGATATTTTTAATGCTTTTAAAAATATGGAAAACAGTAAGCTTGTTGGATTCAAAGACTTTGGTTCAGTTCAAGGCTCAAATTTTAAAGAATGTTTGAAAAAAGAAGCGTTAAAAATTTCAACTTTTCCAAGTGTTCTAAAAGTAGAAGATGGTGATGAATCTTGGATTTTGTACGTAACTGATAAATTTGGTGTAACACAAACACTTAGATTATTAATATCTTCTTTAATGCAAACATTTACTGATTATAAATTAGCTAGATCAAATTACTTTAAAGAAAACGCGACACAAGATGTAAAATTAAGAAAATTACTTGATGAGCAACAACGCAAAATTGCGAAGATTGATAAGTTTTTACAAACGCAGGGCGGTAAAGCTTCTCAGCAAAGACTTGAAAAAGCTTTAAAAAAGATTAACGAAGAATTTGCGGTGAATCGTGAAGTTTCAGAGTTGCAAGCAAAACTTAATGAGTTGGAAGGAAAAGAAAAAGAATATGAGAATCTTATTTACGAATCAAGCATGCTTAATAATCAAGGTGAACAAGAAATAAAAAATATTCTTAAACTAGTTAATGAAAAAGAAAAAATACAAGAACAAAAGAATTTTTTAATTTCCAAAATCGAGATAGCTAAAAAACAGGGTGATGCTAAACCACAAAAGGATGAATTACAAAAAGTTTTAGCTGATCTTAAAGATCTTGAAAATTTAAACGCGCAAATGAAAATTGAAGGACAAGCTGATCCGGAACTGCAAGATGCTATTTCAGACTTGAAAGCAAAGGTAGAACAATTTAAAGGTCGCGATGATACGGGATTAAGTTTGCAAGACAGATTACAAAAACGAGAAAAGATTGCTCAAGCTTATGAAACAGAATCAGAACTTCTTAAAGGTGAATTAAATAATAAAATGAAAGTAATTGAATTAATTGCAGATTCATCTGAAAAACGAATTGAAAAATTTAAGTTTGTAATAGCTAACGAACAATATGAATTAAGAATTAAAAGTTTAGATCAAGAAGCTCAAAAAATTCGTGGTGAGAATGAAAAAGTTACGGAATTAATTAGCTTACAAAATGTTAGTTTAGATACTGAAGAACAGCAAAGAGTTAAAGAGCTTGAAGTGGAAGTTGGATACATTGTTACCGGAAAACAATGTGTAAGTTCAGTTATGACTTACTTGCAAAAAAACAAAGAAATGAACGAGTTCATGCAATTGGTAAATAGTGAAATTTCCGAATATCAGGGAATTAAAGAAGTGTTAATTAAAAGATTGGAATTTTTGGCTGCGAACTCTGATTACATCAGAAACAATCGAGCAGCTTTAAATTTATTAATTAAAAAAATATTTCCCGAGTTTCCAATTACATTCTAATAATCTTTAAAAAGGGCTGGGGGAATATTGGGATGTGTAAGGGTGTTGTACTTTTGTTGGGTGGTTGTGCGGCATCTCTTACACTATTTTTTTGGGAGGCGAATTTATTATGAAAAAGTTAAGTATTCTTTTTATTCTTTTGTTTTTTGTTTCATTTAAAAGTTTTGCTAATAATGTTGCGGTTGATCCTAATTTATTGTTTGAAAATGAAGAGCAATTAGCAGATCCAAAAGATGTTGTTAAAAATCATGATATTGAAATCAATGAGCTCAGTGAGCGAATAAATTCGATATTAGAAGAACTGGAAGAGCTTAGTAACAAATATCCGGAATCCATTTTGCCGGATAAAAAAAAGATACAATTAGATTTTTATTTTAAAAGTGCAAAAGAAAATGAGAAGGGAAAATTACGGTTTTTCGCTGATTGTTGGGAATTATCAAAAACAAAATTAAATATTTTAGATTTATATCTTTTTGATAAAGACCAAAGTTTGACCAGTTTAGAATATTTAGATTTTAAAATTAATCTTTTTGACCAATTTTTTTACGATATGGATTGTGATATAAATGAAGATCGAAACAATTATGTTACGGATATTATCAAAAAGTTATTACCTTCTCGTTTAAAAACAAACAAAA
>JAUWHS010000028.1 GCA_030605785.1 bacterium | reverse complement strand
GATCCTAAAAAACTTTTAAAAAGCGGATAACGTAAAAAGTTAATTATAAAAAATAAAATGTATCCAAAAAGCATCAATTTAAATTTAAACGGAATCATAATAAATGAAACCATAATTCCAACGGTTTCATCCAAAACAATCGAAGATCTATTAAAATCAGGCATGCGCAAAACAAGAGTCACCATGACAAAAATGAGTACGGACAACGCGAGAACAGTCCAATAAAAAATATTTGAATCCAATTCAAAAAACATGCGGAATAAAAAAAGAAGAGGAAACGCGAAAACCGGCGCTAAAATTCTGCCTATCCAGCTTTTGCCCAAACCATGAAACGTTGTTACTTCAAAACAAACTTTTGTAAGACTCATCATTCTAAACTCCCTGTATTGTTAATTGTATTATTCTTTCAAGCTTCTTATAAACATTCCCGCAATGCCAACGAAAATAAATATATCCGCGAAATTAAATGTTGGCCAATGCCATGAAGAAATATAAAAATCGATAAAATCTATCACTCCGCCATACAAAATTCGGTCAACAAAATTTGATAACGCTCCGGCTAGAACCAAGATTTCGAAAAAGATGTTTTTATTCTTTTTAAAGCGGAAAACGGTGTAAACAGCAAACGCGACTATTACTAAAAAGATGAAGATCGCTAACGCTATAAACGGAAGAGTTGTTTTAAAATTGAACATTCCAAAACTTACTCCTCGATTCAAGGCTAAACTTAATTTTAAAAATGGTGATATGTTTTTTTCACCGGTAAGAAGACTTTGCAGCGCAAATAATTTTGTTATTCTGTCTAAGAATATTGTGATGATGAATAAGGAAAAATAAGAAATTATTTTAAAGTTTTTTTTCATCTAAGTTTCTTTCTATTCTTTTGTTTACTTTTTTCTAAACACATTATTAATATAATTCCAATATTCAACTAATTATAAAGTTTCTGCAAGCCAAGGGGTATAATTTGAAACCCCTTGGAACCCCCAAACCAAGTGCTGTATTCACCACTTGGCCTGTCCGCCATAGTGCCGCTTTTTTGCGGTACGACGGCTGAATCTCAAATAATAATATTCAACAACAACATCTAAAATCACTCTGTATTGCTTTACGGCCTTTTCAGTGCGCCGACTTGTCCTCCGAAGCTTTAGCGAAGGGGGAAAGCTTTACCAGATGTTAGGCAGCGCAAACCAGGCCGAGCTTAAATCCAACCTCTTTATAATAACTACACACAATAATCACATTCTATATAAAAATACTCATTACGTCATCAGCACAAAATTAAGAAAGGCCTGTTTGGCGACGACGCAATACATTCATTAAACACATCAGTCGCATCTTAAAGGCCGAAACATTCATTTACGCTTCGTTTTGCATCGGAATAAATATAAAACATAAACCAGATAGAAAATTATTTGAAATCCAAGTGGTGAATACAGCACTTGGTCTGCGGGTTCTAAGGGGTGTCAGACCACACCCCTTAGCTTGCAAAAAACATTTATTATTAAAAAAAGTTTAAAAGAAAAAAGGCCTGAATTTTTATGCCCAAGCCTTTAATTTAAAAAAAACAGCCTAATCCCTGAGTTGCGCCCCAACACCCTCAAGCGCTTTAACACATTTATTCCAAACATTATCAATCTGTGTTTTTTCAAGTGTCTTCTCCGAATCAAAAATATCAACTCTGAATGTTAAAGAACGCTGATCAAGCCATTTTGGATTTTCAAAAAAGTCTATCAACTCAACATGTTTTATCAAAGGATCAACATCACCAAGAAGTTTTTGTAAGTTCGCGACTTGAGTTTTGAGAGGAACCAAAACGCTTAAATCGATAAATGTATCCTGGTATTTTGGCAACGGTTCAAACTTTTTGACTTTCGTAACAAATGATAAAAGCATGTCGAAATCAAGATCAAAAATAAACGCGTCGCTTTCAGGCAAGACATCAAGTTTGCTTAAAAAAGTTTTTTCAACCTTACCAACAACACCAACAACTTTGTCGTCAATTAAAACTTGCGCGGTTTGAAATGGCATAAACCATGGCTGTTGAGGTTTATCGACCTTTGAAAAACTAATTTGTTCGGGTAAAATTCCAATAACATTTAGCATTCCGGTTATGTATGCTTTGCAATCATAAAATTCAACCGGTTTGCGTTTTTCGAAAAATATTCCGGATAATTTTTTGTTTTCCCCGCGTTCATCTTTTTTCGTTGAAATCCAAACTCTACCAACTTCAAAAAAATACAAACTATCGTAATCAACAACGTTGTCGTTAATATTTTTCAGTAAATTTGGAATTAAAGATGTAACCAATCTTTTTTGATTCTCTGAAACAGGATTCGCGATTTCTAAACAATCGGAACCAATTTGCAAATTTAATTTGCTCAAATTTAGTCGTAATAAAAATTGTTCATCATAAAAAACATAATTACTTTGTTCTGTCATTTTGGCGGTGTTTACAAAATAATTTTTAACTTTTCGCGTTCGCATAACAGGTGTTAAATCGTAAGCAATCCGTTTAAATGAAGGTAAATTTAATTCAATGTTGTCAAAACCATAAAAACGAACAACCTCTTCGAGAATGTCCTCTTTAAGTTCAACATCTTTTGAAGACCTGAATGTTGGAACAGTTATTGTGTAAATGCC